>QMSU01000185.1 GCA_003650975.1 Thermoplasmata archaeon | reverse complement strand
TTTTTGCAATGGTTGTGCACGTAAGAGAGGATATGCCTTTCTCAATGCCGCATCCTTTCATACGAACTTCATACGGGTGAGGTGGAGCGTGTGAAGGGACATCCCACTCTTTCAGAAGCGCGGGAAATGGCCGCAGTTTTTATATATCTGCTTCATTACCCTATATGAAAGCTGTGGTGGCCCTGGGCGGCAATGCACTGACCGGCAGGGACAGGAGAGCCGATATCCAGCGCCAGTTCGATGCCACACGACGTGTGGCCGCCTCTGTTGCCAGAATGATCCGTAACGGATGGCACATTGCACTCACCCACGGCAACGGCCCCCAGGTGGGCTCTCTTCTTCTGCAGCAGAAAATGGCTGCCCATGAGGTTCCCCCCATGCCCCTCCACGTGCTGGGAGCACTCTCGCAGGGCCAGATAGGATACATGGTACAGCAGTGCCTGCGCAATGAATTCAGCACACAGGGGATACGAAGGGAGATTGCCACCATCATCACCCAGACGCTGGTTGACGGAAACGATGATGCATTCACCAACCCCACAAAACCCATAGGCCCCCTCTACTCGGAGGAGGAAGCGGAGGCCATGAAGACGCTGTACCCCATGGGAAAGGTGGAGGGCGGCTGGCGCATTCTGGTTGCCTCTCCGCGGCCCGCCTCCATCGTGGAATCGGGGGTCATAAAGGAACTGATGGAGCGGGATGTCATCGTGATTGCCGCAGGCGGCGGAGGGATCCCCGTGGTGAGAAAGGGCGATGAGCTGGTGGGTGTGGATGCGGTGGTTGACAAGGACCTTGCATCGCAGAAACTGGCCAGCGAGATAGGTGCGGAGATACTTCTCATCCTCACCGATGTGCCGCATGTGTTCCTCAACTATGGAAAGGAAAACGAGCGGGCGCTGAGGGATGTGGGAAGCGAGGAGATGGAAGAGTATCTCCGGGAAGGACACTTCCCCTCGGGCTCCATGGGGCCGAAGGTGGAGGCCGCCCTGAATTTTCTGAAAAACGGGGGCAGGGAGGCAATCATTGCCTCAATAGAGAGTGCATGGGATGCGCTGGAAGGGAATGCGGGAACGCACATTCATGAATGAAATTTCTTCAGAAATGAGGGGAGGTCTCCCCGCGCCACTTCATGCTGCTCCCCCTTCTGCATATCCTTCACCACCACGTTTCCCTTCTGCCACTCGTCCGGTGCCACTATGACGACGGTGTTCATTCCCCTTCTGTCGGCATAATCAAGGGATTTTTTCATGTTCCTTCCCATCAAATCAATGTCAGTCTTTATTCCGTTCTTTCTGAGTGTTTTTGCCACCCTCAGGGCCTCACTCACCATGTCCTGCATGGGGGCCACATACACCGGTTTTGCACTTTCCTCGAAGGCATATCCCTCCGCCTCCAGTGCCACAAGAGCCCTGTCAAACCCGATGGCAAATCCCGATGTGGGGATTTTCTTCCCACCCAGCAGGGGAACAAGGTTGTAGGTTCCTCCACCGCACAGCTGCTTTTCTGCTCCGAGCTTTGGCGCATCTATCTCGAATACCGTGCCGATGTAGTAGTCAAGACCCCGTGCAATGGAGAGGTCAATGTTATAGGGCACCGAGAGCTCCTCCAGGAATGAGAGCATCTCCTTCATATCCCGGGCCTCCTCATAGGGGATGTCATCGAGATTTTTTATGGATATGAATTTCATGAACTCATCGAAATCCTTCTCCGCCATGCGATTCCGGAGCTCATCGAAATCCTTTTTGTCAATGAGGCGCATTATCTCGGCATCCCGTGCGCCAATGCCATCGAGAAAACGGCGGAGGATGTCAAGATTTCCTATGCGGAGTATCAGGTGCCTCAGTCCGCTCTCCTTCAGCACCTCGTAGGCAAGTGCGATGAGTTCTGCGATTCCCTCCGGCCTCTCTGTCCCTATGAGTTCGCAGCCGAACTGCCAGAACTCACGGTATCGTCCCTTCTGCGGCCGGTCATATCGGAAGCAGTTGCCGAAATAGTAGAGTTTCAGCGGTTTTGCCTCCATCTGCAGGCTGGCCACATACATCCGCATCACAGGGGCCGTGAGTTCCGGGCGGAGGGCAAGTTTTCTTCCCGCCTTATCCTCAAATGAGTACGTTTCCTCGATGATACCCTCTCCAGATTTCAGTGTGAAGAGGTCGAGATGTTCTATGGTGGGTGTGGCCACCTCTTCATACCCGTAACACTCGAAGACGGCCCTCATCCTCTGCTCAAGCCGTTTTCTTTTTTCCATCTGCTCCGGAAGGAAATCCCTGGTACCACGGGGCTTGTCAATCATGGCACTAAATACCCTCTACCTATTTATACATAACACGTGCAACCCATTTTCACATTGTCCGGAAATTAAATGAGGGGAGGTGAAAACATGGTTTCGTCACCTCTCAGAAATGCGTTCCCGCTGGCCGCTCCTCCTTTTCACTTTCCTTCAATATCGCACGGCACCTGCATGCCGCTGGCGGTTTCAGAAATGTTTATATATAACCTCAGTATTATATGTCATATAGGTTTCATATGAAATCTATATGTGTTAAAAGGGGATGGGATGCCTGCTACCAGAAAACAGACAAAATCAGTGAGATTTGATGATATCCACCTTCGCATACTGGAAGGGCTGACACCGTTTTACGGGTCCACTTCCGCAGAGGTGATACGAAACATCGTGCTCCTGTGGCTCCATGAAAACATCGGAGGCGAAACCATAGACGAACTCAAAAGGATGGGGGCGATACGGCTGGAGGTGAGAAAAAGGGAGGACAAGAAGCAAAAACACTAGCGGCTGGCGGCGTCTTTCAACCCGTAGCACTCACCCACCAGTTCCCGTAACCGTACGGTAAAGCGGGCCATGGGGGCGCCATCAACGATGTCATGGTCAACGGCGGTATTCATGCTCAGATACTCACGGATGACAATCTTATCATCGATCACCACGGGTTTTTTGGTGATTCCGCCTATGGCAATCTGGAGGGTATAGTTCCCCCCTATGGCAATGTTCCATCCCTGAAAATTGCCCACGGTGCCTATGGTGGTCACGCTGCAGGTCCCCAGGTGTTTTTTTCTCCTGAACGCATTGTTTCTGAAAAAGTGCAGCAGCAACCTTTTCATCCACATGAGGGCCCCGAGGGCAAATCACTCAAATCGTGTGAGTGATGCGCCGAGAACCTGTGCATCACGGGAAACGGGTTCTTCTGTACGGCCCGTATTTCCTCGGTGATTTCGTCGACGCTCTTCTCGTTCGCCTTTCTTATGATATGCACCATGGGCTGTGGAGTCCCGTCTATCATGCGTTCCACGGGGAGGGCCACATCAACATCGCGGAAGGTTACCATTTTGTTTCTCCCGTGTCTGAAGGTGTTGAATTCGGGATATTCACTTATGGTCTGGGCGATGCATTTGACTATCCATCCTGTGAAGGAAATTTTCTTTCCTGTCTTTTCTTTAATGGCTCTTATCATCTTGCGCCCTTCGGTAACATCAACTTCGATTAGCGCATGAATAACATGCTTCCTTTTGCCCTGCTCCAGAATCAGTGAAATATTCTTTCTGCTCTTCGGAAATATTTTTGGTTCGTACTCGCCTATGCGGTCGTCCATGAGGAAAAATGAACTGCGCAATAAAAATGTATTG
>QMSU01000184.1 GCA_003650975.1 Thermoplasmata archaeon | reverse complement strand
GGCAAACCACCTTGCCCATGTGGCAATGAAGCCGATGAACGGGTCAATTATCCTGCTTATAAATACATATTCTCCCCCTGATGATGGCAGAGTGGAGGAGAGAACGGCATAGCATAGTGCCATGAAAAATGCGGGAAATGCCGCAATGATATAGGAAAAGATTATGGCGGAACCAACCGGAACCTTGCTCTGTATCTGGATCGTTGAGAGAAACAGCCCGCCCCCGATAACTGCAGTTACCACAGTGGCAACCACTTCCTTCAACCCGAGTTCTCTTCGTAGTTCCATGTACATTCCCCGCAGTTACACGAATTTGGCAAAGAGCGGCAAAAACACCAGGCTCACAATTGACATGAGTTTTATGAGTATGTTGAGTGACGGGCCTGCCGTATCCTTGAAGGGGTCTCCCACCGTGTCTCCCACCACCGCAGCCTTGTGGGCAAAACTCCCCTTGCCCCCGAGGTTGCCTGCTTCAATGTATTTTTTCGCATTGTCCCAGGCACCACCGGCATTGGCGAGAAATATGGCCATGAGAAATCCCGATGCGGTTGCGCCGGCCAGCAGCCCCACAAGGGCCTCAAGTCGCCATACCCCCACGGCAATGGGTACGATGACCGCCATGCTCGAGGGGAGTATCATTTCCCGCAGCGCTCCCTTGGTGGCAATGCGGACGCATCGTTCATAGTCCGGTTCGCCTTTGCCTTCGAGAATACCAAGCTCTTTGAACTGGCGCCGTACCTCGTTCACCATTTTTTCCGCCGCCCTGCTCACGGCACCGATGGTGAGTGAAGACAGCAGAAATGGAAGCATGGCACCGATGAAGAGGCCCGCCATCAGATAGGGGGAGGTGAGATTCAGTTCGATATCCTCTCCGATGATCTCCTTTGCCCGTTCCACAAACGTGAAAAGCAGTGCAAGGGCCGTGATGGCCGCCGAGCCAATGGCAAATCCCTTCCCCATGGCGGCGGTGGTGTTTCCCACGGCATCCAGCGATTCCGCCCGTTTTCGTGTTTCCTCTCCCAGTTCAGCCATTTCAGCAATGCCCGCGGCGTTGTCTGCCACAGGGCCATAGGAATCCGTGGCAAGTGACATGCCGAGGGTGGAGAGCATACCCACTGCTGCCAGCGCAACACCATAAAATCCTGCGAAATGGTAGGCGAGGACCATGGCAATACAGGTGGAGAGAATGGGAATGACGGTACTGAGCATGCCCACGGCGATTCCCTGAAGGATGCCGGTGGCCGCACCGGTCTGTGCCGCCTTTGCAATTTCCCTGGCAGGTCTTCGCTGGTCAGAGGTGAAATATTCAGTGGAAAGGCCGATGACCACACCGTCTATGAGACCCACAAGCACCGCATAAAATGGATTGAGATGCCCCACGAGATAGTAGGTAACCACAAACGCCAGGATGGCAAAGATGATGGAGGAACCGAACATGCCGTTTCTCAGCGCGCTGTACACGTTTTTGCCGCGCACGAGCATCATGGCAGCAAGCGATGAGAGTATGCCGATGGCCGCAATAATCAGCGGGTAGAGGGTGTCGTGTGCGTAAACGGTGCCTATGATGGCAAGGGTTATGGCGGAGATGATGGAATCTGCGTATGATTCGAACAGATCGGCCCCCATACCGGCCACATCGCCCACGTTGTCGCCCACGTTGTCGGCAATGACCGCAGGGTTTCTCGGGTCATCCTCTGGAATGCCCGCTTCAACCTTGCCCACCATATCCGCGCCCACATCTGCCGACTTGGTGTAGATGCCGCCACCCACGCGGGCAAAGAGTGCAATGCTGCTGGCACCGAAGCCGAAACCGAAGAGGATGCCCGCAACATCGGTTTCGAAGAGCAAATAGAAAAGAGATATGCCGATGATTCCGAGGCCCACCACGGTGAGACCCATGACGGCTCCCGATGAGAAGGCGAGGAGGAGGCCGTCTCTCACGCTCTTTTTTACCGCCTCCGCCGTGCGGGCATTTGCCGCAGTGGCGATTCGCATGCCGATGTTGCCCGCAAGGGCCGAGAAAAATGCACCCGTGAGAAAGGCAATGGCGGTCTGCCACGGCATGTCGGTGTAGTGACTCGCGGCCAGCAGTGCGAAGGTGACAATTGCGATGAACACGGCGATGATTTTATATTCCTCATTGAGAAAGGCAATGGCCCCCCGATGGATGGCAGCGGAGATTTCCTGCATCTTTTTTGTGCCGGGAGACTTTTTCAGAAGTGATAGCGCTATGACAATCGCCCCCACAATGGATATGAGCCCAACACCCAGTGGAAATACATCGAGCATGGAATGGGATAGCGTCCATATACTTAAAGTTTTATGATTGCCTCCTCCTTTCTTGATAACAGATAGATGCCGACAAAGAGCATGGCGATGCCCGCCGCCTGCATGATGGTGATGAATTCTCCAAGAATGAAAAATCCCAGTACGGCGGCAAAAAACGGTGTGGCGAGTTCAAGGGCCGACACCTGTGCAGCCTTGATGCGTTTCAATCCCTCGTAGTACAGGATGGTACCCACGCCCACAATAACACCCACCAGCACCTGGTACGGATTGGAAAGAGAAAATGAATGCGTGGCACACGCATAGGCAACAAACGCGAGAGAGGCGAAGAGGAAACGGTAGAATGTGAGTACACCTGCATGCATGGTGCTCAGATATTTTTTCACGGCAATGGCAGTGGTCGCCCATGACACAGTGGCAAAGAGCACCAGCGCGTCCCCCACGGTACCGAACTGCAACGATGCCAGATTGCCTGCGGTCCTGGTGGTCACAAGAAAACCCGCACCCATCATGCATAAAACACCCAGATAATCGAATCGGGAAAGTGTTTCCTCCTTCAGCACAAAAAAGGCAATGAGGATGATAAACACCGGCTGCATATGGCCCAGAAGTACGGCATTGACCACCGGAATCTCCGTGAGTGCATAGAAATACAGCACATCGGCGAAGAGGGTGCCCACCACCGCCAGGTATATGAGAGGAGGGATGTTTTTCTTCTGGATAAACAGCGCATTCCTTCTGGTGAATAGCACATACACGAATGCGGTGAGAGTGACAAAAATGGCCCTGATGGTGGATGTCTGGAGAAAATCAGCATTTTCATACGACAGTTTGGCCACCACCGGTTCAAGGGCCCACATGATGCTTGCGCCGATTACGGCCATCACACCGGCGGTCTTGGTGTGCACCCTCACGTGCAGTGTAAGGTATTTCCATTAAAATGTTTTTTGAATTGGTGAAAGCTGGTAACCTTCCTCTCCTTCTAACAAAAAGGATGAGAGGGACATCCATGTGGCAGTGCACACACGTGCCCATCCTTATGAAGAAACGCAACTCCTTCCTTTAAAAAGAATCAGTTCTTTGGAGGTAAAGCACCTTTTGTAAAGGGGCTCTTTGGGGATGAAACACCTTTTGTAAAGGGGTTCCTGGGGGCAAAAAGGAGGGAAAAAATCCCCCCTCTTTTCTTGTCGTCAAATGGAATTTCTTGGCGGTATTTTAACCTTATTTCAAGAATATTTGAAAGAAAGGAAAGAACAGTGAAATAGAATGCATGGAAAAATCTATATTAGTATGGAGATTACATAACTAACATGCCGTTCAGCAAACAGAAACTCATGGAATTTCCAAGAGATGTGGTAGTGGGACACGGCGTCAT
>QMSU01000183.1 GCA_003650975.1 Thermoplasmata archaeon | reverse complement strand
GCGCGCCACCTCCGGCAGCAGGGAGCGCCGCGAGGGGAGGGCGAGCTTTCGCAGCCTGCGCTTGAGCAGCCTCCAGCCCAGCTCCAGGGCCAGGTACGCCGCGCCCAAGGCCAGTGCCCCACCTATCTCCCGCCAGGGCACAAGGGGCCCGCCTTTGGCACGGCGGGCAGGCTTTGGCGCATATCGGCCCCGCACCTGACGCAGATTCTTCCCTCCAGCGGGTTCGCCGCGCCGCAGAAAGGACAGATTCGCTTAACTTCCCCCATCTCCATCCCCTCAGCTCCCTCCGACTCAGTACCAACCGCCGCCGTATCGGATGCCGAAAGTGTCGTACTCTCCGGTGTAATCCTCGTAGGTCACCTCCACCTTTTCCACCCGCGCCCCCGGAGGCCCTCGATGGCACCAAGAGACCATGCGCTCCACGGCCTCCTCCTCCCCTTCGAAGACGGCCTCCACTCGGCCATCCCACAGATTCCTCACCCACCCGGTCACGCCCAATCGCCGCGCCCTAGTCTGGGTCTCGGCCCGGAAGAAGACTCCCTGCACCAATCCCGAGATGAAGACGTGAGCCCTCTTCTTGGCCATGGCTCAACCCTCCTTTCGGAACCCGGTTCAGCCCTCGGCCCCTCGCTGTCGCAAAGCGTTCAGGAGATATCCGATCGCTTCAAAGTACAATCTCCGATTGGTGGTTCGCAGCAATTCGAAATTGGCGTTGACGACGCCGCCAGAGACCAGCCAAGCCAGGGCTCCCATATAGGTGCGCCATCTGGTATAGGAGCCTTTCAACACCCCCTCTGGATCGAAGAGGAGGAGGGGGTGTTGCTGGCTGGCGATGATGAAATATCCGGGAAGATCGAAGTGGGTGACTTGGATCAACACGTGGAGGATTTCCTGATCGTCCCCACCCGGGAACCTCTCCCGGTCGTGGGTTAGAAGAGGGGTGGGGTTGAACCCCATCCTTTCTAAGAGGGAAGGGTAACAGGCCAGCCCCCAGCGCCTCACCCTGTAGATGCAGCCGGGCTGGCCGATCTCCACCTCCCGGCAGACGTCGGCGTAGCCCTTAGGCAGTTGGATGGTCACCCTTCTATCCATCAAATCGCCTTGCTCAGTGACCTCCCAATAGTAAACCCGCCAATCCTCGGTGGGATACAGGCCAGGGAAATTGTTGATCACCTCTGCATCGGGAGGCGCTGTGCTTCGCCTCATCGAGTTGCCGACTGATCTACGCATCTCCAATCTCCTCCCCCTGCTATTATATCGCGAAAATGCAAGTTTCGCTAGCTCGATTTGCAGAGGGGGCGCTAGAGAATGACAGGCTGGACAAGCTTTTCCTACGTTCCCGATCGTTCCCCATAATACGTCACCCAGGCATCGGGCGACTCCCACACCTGCACCCACTTTAATTGCGCCCCGACGCCGGCTAAGGCCTCCTTCATCTCCTCGTAGACGAAGCGGGCGACGTTCTCCGAACTGGGGTTGACCTCGTTGAAAGGGGGCGTCTCGTTGAGGTTGGTATGGTCGAGCCGGGAGATGACCCGCTCGTTGAGGATGCGCTTCAGTGCGGTGAAATCGTAGGCCAGGCCGATCTCGTTTAGCTCCTCGGCAGCCACGCAGACGACCACCTGAAAGCGATGGCCGTGCAGTTTCTCGCACTTGCCCCCGTAACCCCGCAAAGCGTGCGCTGCGTCGAAGTGCGCTCTGATGGCTATTTCATACACCATGCACCTCCTGGCTTGAACAAACGCACTTGCTCCGCGCTCTTCAGTCGCTCCAGAAGCTCGCGTGCGGTCAGGCCCAGCAAGGGATGGATTAGATCAGGGGCCAGCTCGGCCAGGGGCACCAGGACGAAGCGACGCCGGTGAAGGCGGGGGTGAGGGATGGTGAGCTCCGGCGTCTCCAGGACGATGTCGTCGTAGAGGAGGATGTCAATATCAACGATCCGCGGCCCCCAGCGCATCGTCTTCTTCCGCCCCATCTCCTTCTCGATCCCCTTAACGAAGCGCAGGAGCTCCTCGGCGTCAAGCTCCGTCTCGCCCTCGCAGACGGCGGTGAGGAACCAGGGCTGCTCCTTGTAGCCCATCGGCTCGGTCTCGTAGAGAGAGGAGACTCGTTCAACGCTTACCCTCTCCGAGAGCCGCCTCAGCGCCTCGACGATGTTCCCCTCTCTATCCCCCAGGTTCGATCCCAACCCCAGAAAAACCCTGGCCATAATCAGCTACGAATCCGTCCTATCGCCCGTCGTAACCACGACATTGGCCGTGGTTCGTGTTTGCGCACCAGAAGCACAGAGCATGGCGCCCGCTCCGCCACCACATCCGGAATGGCTCCCAGCAACCAATTGCGCAGGAACCACTCCTCCGAGGCGCCGACGACGACCAGATCATAGCCCTTCTGAGCTTCTTTCAGGATGCCGTTCACCACCGAATGGGAGCGGACGACGCTAGGCTTAACCCGCCCGTCGGCCTCGCTCAGCTCGCTCCGGATCAGCCTCCTGAGCGCCTCTTCCTCGGCGGCCATATCCACCTCTTCGGCTGCTTGTGCTACTCGCAGGACGATCAACTCAGCATCCTCGCCGGCCATAAGGTCGTAGGCCAGGCGCAGCCCCAGCCTGGCGTGAGGGCCGCCGCCGGCCAGCACCAGGATGCGGCGCATCTCGGTCAGACCTTTATTCAGGAAGACGGCCACATCGCAGGGCGCCGTCTGCACCACCTGCTTGTCCGCGCTGGTGCGGATGCGACTCAGGGTCAGCGGGCCATGCCAGCCCAGCAGGATGAGGCGGGTTTCCAGCCGGCTCGCGGCCACCCCCACAATGCCGGAGGCGATGCCGTGGGCGGCCCGCAGAAGCGTCTCCACCTTCACCCCCGCCTCAGTGCCACATTTGGCCGCCAATCGCAGGATGTCCCGATGGCCTTCCTGTTGCTCCAGGTAATCTTGGGCGATTGAGAGGGGCATAGAGACGGGCACCGGCACCACTTTCAGGGCCACCACCTTCGCCCCCTCGCGTCGGCGGGCCAGGGCAGCGGCCAGCGCGATTAGGCCTTTGACCGTGGCCGGGTTCGCCACCGGCACCAGGATCTCGCGCCGTTTGGCCTCGGCAGCTTTTGCCGCTTTGGAGATGGCGGCCTCCAGCGGCCGCTCTCGCGCCAACCAGGGCCCCAGCTCCCCTCTCACAGGCGTGCGCCGCTGGCCCCAGAGGACGTACCAGACCAAGCTGAGGGTCACCAGGCCCAGGCCAGCCATCTGCGAGGTGCGCTCCATGGTGCCTATGACGGCCAGGGACAGCACGCCCCCCATCAGCGATAGCCATGGGTAAAGGGGAACCCGATACGCCGGTCGGTACCAGGACGGCTGCGCCTGGCGCATCACCACCACGCTCAAGCCCAACAGGGCGTAATTGACCATGAATAGCGCACTGGATACCTCGGCCAGGACCTCCGCCCGACCGCTCAAGGCCAACAGGGTCGCCAACCCACCTGTCGCCAGGACCGAGCGGTGCGGCGTCAGATATTTGGGGTGTATCTCGTTGAACCAGCCGGGCAAGATGCTGTCGCGCCCCATGGCGAAGTTGATGCGCGACGAGGCCATGATGGCCGCGTTAGCCGAGGAGGCGGTGGCCAGCAGCGCCGCCAGGGACATCCCCGCAACGCCGACCACGCTCATGAAGCGGCGGGCCGCTT
>QMSU01000182.1 GCA_003650975.1 Thermoplasmata archaeon | reverse complement strand
TTGCCCGTGTTGTTCACGGTGAGGGTGTAGGTGATCTGTCCTCCTGCCTGGGTGGGATCGGGTGCGTCGGTCTTAATGATATGAAGTTCTGGCTGCGACACGACGGTGGTGTCCTCTGTATCATTATCAGATACCCCTTCGGCACAGGAAACGCTTACATAGTTGTAAAATACCGTTCCATCGGGAAGAGGATAATGCACCTGAGCAGTTACTGTGTGGGTGATGTTGGCTCCGATGGGAAGGGTGATTCCTCCATCCCAGATGATGATGTTTCCGTTATCAACGCCACCATCGGCATCAAGAATGGTGAGAATGCTCTCGTCATAGTCATCGATGATGATCACGCCCGTGGCGTTGGCGGTGGCAGTCTGTGAGTTATTGACAAAGATGGTATAGGTGATTTCGCCTCCTGCCTGCACTGGGTCAGGATTGTCAGATTTGATGATATGCAAAATGGGGGCATACACGGTGACGTTGTGCTCCTGATAGTGGATTTCTTCCCTGTTTTCCACGTAATCTTCCCCATACCATCTGATTTCATTCACCCCGTAATTGGTGAGGTGAAACATGACCGATATTTCCCCCTCAGCCGGGTTCAGATCACCCTCTTCGTTGTCATAGATGGTATAATTGCCCACCTGGGTATCCACAACGCCGTTGCCATTGAAATCCCAGTATATCTCATAGTGGAGAAAATACACGCCTGTTGAACAGTTGCCGGGGTCAGTTGAATTGAGCCAGATGTCTGTGGTGGATTCTATATAATATTCATTCTCGCTCATCACCTTTTTGATGGTCTGGGGAGGATATGCATCTACCCTGAAGTAATCAACGTTTTTGTATATCCGTTCCAGGCACCAGAATGTGTCCTGCAACCCCACATCCTTTCCCCAGTCATAGAAAACAATATTGAGAAAACCATCCCCATCAACATCTCCGATGGAGGGAGAGGTGTGAACCGGCCCGTTCGTCCGGAACGTGTGTACCACATTCCCATATCCATCGATATCATAGAGGTATTCGTCCTCCGATGCAATAAAAATTTCCAGGCGG
The DNA here is from genome assembly GCA_003650975.1 of Thermoplasmata archaeon. Taxonomy (GTDB): domain Archaea; phylum Thermoplasmatota; class E2; order UBA202; family JdFR-43; genus B78-G9. The sequence continues at coordinate 2,626 of QMSU01000182.1, read as the reverse complement.
CGTCCCTTTTCCTCATAAAAACCATTTCTGGTCTGGTTTTTTCTGAACATCGGCCATTCTTCTGCATGAGTTCCTGCTTCAAGATAGGCAAATGAGGGTGATGAATAGATGGCGCCTCCTGTGGTGACATTCCACAGAAGAGAACCGCTGGCATCGAGACAGTACACGTTACCGTCGGTGGAGCCAAACACAATTTCATAGTTGCCATCCCCGTTCACATCGCCCACCGCAGGGGAAGAATAGATGTCATCTCCTGTGGTATAGCTCCACTGCTTGGAGCCGCTTGTGCCACTCCACTGGATGCAGTAGAGTTTGCCATTATTTGCACCGAACAGTATTTCCAGATAGGGGTCACCGTCGATATTTGCAAGAGCAGCAGACGACCAGATCGAGCCTCCTGCAATGTAACTCCACTCCTTTGTGCCGGTGGCTGCGTCAAGAATGTACAATCTCTTATCGAGGGAGCCCACCACCACCTCAAGTTCACCGTCATTATCCACGTCGCCCACAGCGGGCGATGCTATCACCGAATCTGCAGTGGGGTACTTCCATATGGCATCCCACTCTATGCCCTCCGTTCCCAGTGGCTTCAGAAAACCGGGGAAATCGCCCGGTGTGATATGAATTCCCTCATCAATACCATCGCTGTTATCACCATCAAAACACCATATGCCATCGTGAGGATTGTTGCCGATGATCACCTCTGTGCCATCCACAGATTCATTCACATCGGCAAGCGCTGGCGATGAGTGCCACACATAATTCCCGCCGGGTACCGGGAAGGTGCTTGCAGCGGGAAATGCCCACTCAAACTGACCGCTTCCTCCCACATCGTCATAGGACATACATTCCACATACCATCCACTTGTGGTGCCGCCCACCAGTTCCTTGGTGCCGTCGTTGTCAATATCGGCAATGGCCGGAGAGCTTCGTGATTCATCGGTGTTGGTATCAAGGGCAAAGAGGAGACTCCCATCCGCATTGTAACACCGCCATATGCCCCTTGCAAAGTCCCCCAGCTCAGGGTAGTAATTATCCTTCTCATCGCTTCCCGCATAAATTTCAAGGTCTGCATCCCCGGTGATGTTGGCAATGGCAGGAGATGAACCGAATATGACATTATCTATCACATGCGTAACCTTGGGCCGCAGCCAGTGGCGCCACTCCTCAACCAGCGCGTCAATCTCTTCCCTGTTCCCATCATAGTCCATGCTGTAGTATTCTATCCTGTGGAGACATTCTTCGGTGAGCAGCACATGCGCGGTGATTTCTCCAGTGGCCGGATTGTAATCACCCGCAGCATTATCGTACACGCTCACATTGTGGACCAGCGTGTCAACATCACCGTCATTGTTGCTGTCCCGGTACACACGGTAGTGAAGCGAATAGGCGCCCGACATATCATCAGTGGCGTTGAGCACCACGATTGTCTGGTTGCTTATCCATTCCGTTCCATTTTCCACATACAATGGACCGATATATCCCTTGGTGGTGACTGGAGGAGTGGTATCTGTTGCCCGTTCCCCACTACCATAGAACTGCACTGATGCAATACATGCGGCAGCAAAAATAACAATTCCAGCAAGTTTAAGCCTCTGATTTATCATCAATGAAATAATGCATTGTTTGTTTTAAAGCTTATTGGATGGTCTTCTGTCCTTATGGCATAGATGGGGAGAAGCTATGTGGTGCTGCAAATCTGAAGGGAAGGAATAAAACAGCACGTCCTCCTTTTTGAGGTCATAGGTCTTCATGTCGCCCGCCACCCCACCGCCACCATTGGTTGATAAAGCCACAAGCTTTAAAATCCACAAAGAAATCGATACTGGGTAAAGTTTAAATAGGAAACATGATTGATATTTTTTGGAGGCATGATATGAGTGCATGGAAAAAGAAAAATTTGGTTATTGGAATAATATTTATTTTGGTGATTGTATCTTTTATGACTGCCAATTCAAAAGTTATAAAACAAAAGGAAAATGATGCATATACTCTAGAGAATAATCTGGAAAACTGCAACATTCGACCATTGCTACATCTGCAGGAAGAATGGGAAAGGACATTTGGTAGATCAGATGATGATTTCAGTAGATGTGTGAAGCAGACCAGGGATGGCGGGTATATTCTTGTAGGATCGTCTTGGGCAAAGGAAAGCGGTTATGATGGATTGGTTGTAAAAGTTGATGAACATGGAAACGAAATGTGGCATAAATATTTTGGAGGGGGAAAATATACTACAGAGGATCTCCAATGGATAGAAGAAACTTCCGATGGAAATTACATAATAACTGGTTATAACGAACGTGGTGGGGGCTTATGGCTAATCAAAATTGATGCGCAGGGAAATATGATATGGGATAAAATATATCGAGGAGAGAAAGAGGGCATTCAAGTATGCCAAACTGCTGATGGAGGATATTTCATTGTCGGAGTTATTGAAAAAGGAGATTACTTTAATGGATATTTGTTAAAAACGGATTCTAACGGGAACAAAGAATGGGAGAAAACATTGTGGAGGAATTTACCTGATATTTGGCCCCTCCCTCCAATATGTGGCCAACAAACCAATGATGGAGGGTTTATTATTGGAGGGACGGAATTCGTTAATGACAAGGCGTATATTTTT
>QMSU01000181.1 GCA_003650975.1 Thermoplasmata archaeon | reverse complement strand
ACAGGAAAGTCCTTTCCCCCGAACAGCTCGATGCGGGCTACCGCCTCGCTTGCCAGACCAAAATCAACAACGAGATGGTCATCAACATCCCGCAGGAAGTGAGGTTCTTCGAGCAAAAGGTGCTGGAGGAGGGACTTGAGAAGGAGGTGAAACCGCACCCGAGCGTGGAGAAGGTCTTTCTCGAGCTTCCGCAGCCGTCGTTGCAAGACCAGAGTTCCGATGTGGACAGATTACTACGCTGTCTCGATGGTTCGGTTTGCCGCTGCGGTTTCGACCTCGACCTTATTCGGGGAATCCCGACGATAATCCGCGAGGCGGATTTCAAGGTGACCGCCGTTCTCAACGAGGATGAGATAGTCTGCGTTGAGTCGGGCGATACGACATCGCGATGTTTCGGCATCGCCTTCGACATAGGCACGACGACGGTTGTCGGCATGCTCACGGAGTTGCGGAGCGGCAAGCGTCTCGCCGTGTCCTCGCGCACCAACCCGCAGGTGGTTTATGGCGATGATGTGATAAGCCGCATCACATACGCCTCGCAGAACGCGCACGGTTTGTGGGAGCTTCAGAAGCGCATCGTCGGTTGCCTCAACGAGATAACGGCGGAGCTGTGTCAGGCGTCGGGCGTGAAGCGGGAGGAGATCTACGACGCCACCGTCGCCGGAAACACCACCATGAATCATCTCTTTCTCGGCGTTGACCCACACAACATCGCGCAGGCACCCTATGTTGCGGTGATAAGGGAGGGAGTGAACATCAAGGCATCCGATATCGGGTTGGAACTCAACCCCTGCGCGCGGGTCTATGTGATGCCGAACATAGCCGGATTCGTGGGCGGCGATACGGTCGCCATGATTCTGTCATCGGGGATGATGCACAGCGATAGGCTCAGACTGGCTATCGACATCGGCACCAACGGCGAGGTGGTGCTGGGCACGAAGGATAGGATGATATGTTGCTCCTGCGCGGCGGGTCCCGCCTTCGAGGGCGCACGAATCAAATTCGGGATGCGTGCCGCGGAAGGCGCCATCGAAAAGGTCGTCATAACCGACGATGTCGAGATAAATGTCATCGGCAATGTCCCCGCGAGGGGGCTTTGCGGAACGGCTTTGATAGACACGGTGGCGGAACTGCTCAGAGTCGGCATCGTTGACCCCATGGGAAGGATTCTACCCCCCGACCAGGTGAATGTATCCGACGCCCTGAAGCGGCGAATCGTCGAGGGCGAGAACGGTTTCGATTTCATCCTCGCCCGCGAGGAGGAGGCACACAACGGCGAGCCGGTTCTAATCACCCAGCGCGACATCCGCGAGCTTCAGCTCGCGAAGGGCGCAATCTTCGCCGGCATCCAGATACTCAAGGGTGAGTTGGGCGTCTCCGACGACGACATAGATGAAATCCTGCTCGCCGGCGCCTTCGGCAACTTCATCCGACGCAGCATGGCGAAACGAATCGGACTGCTGCCGGACATCCCGACGGAACGCATAAGATTCATCGGCAATGCCGCCGGAGCCGGCGCTCGCCTCGCCCTTATCTCCCGAAGGTGTCGTGAGGAAGCGACCGCCATCTCGGAAAAGACCGAATACATCGAGTTGGGAGGCAGACCGGACTTCCAGGAGCAATTCGCGCTCGCGATGATGTTCCCCGAAGAATAGCAACCACGCACACGAACGAAAGGGGCATTTGGATGAATGTAGGAGATGGAGCATTGAACATCAACTTGCACAACCACACGACCTTTTCGGACGGACTTCTGACCGTGGGGCAAATCGTTGAGGCTGCAATTTCGTCGCGGCTCACGCATGTCGGCATCGCAGACCATTTCGAGGGCAGAAAGTTGGGCGGCAGGGGCATCGGTCCGTCGAACATGGCTGAGTATCTCGGCGAGATAAGACGCTGGCGCGAGAAGGTTCGGTCGGAGATTTGCGTGCTCGCCGGCGTGGAAGTCGACTTCTGCCGCAATCGAACCGACTTCGCCCTGCTGCGCGAAGGACGCGTATTCGAGGGGCTCGATTTCGTGCTCTTCGAGTATGTGAACGAGCCCCTTTTTGACGGCGACAGCCTCAACCTTTTGCTCGAGATAAAGCGGTTCATGCCGTGCCCCGTCGGGCTGGCGCATCCGCGCATCGAGGATACATTTTCGGAATATCTGCCCGAGGCGGCGGCGGGGCTGGCGGCGGAGAATCAAATTTTCATCGAGCTCTGCCCCGGTCCGCGCAACGCATGCTTCGTGCCGCTGCCTGACGATGTCGACGAGGCGCAAATTCGCAGACGAATAAGGGAGCTGAACCGACAGCTCGAAGAACTGCCCAAAAACCTCGAAGGGGAGCCGGACGAGCGGTTGATTATGCGTAAGGCAATCAACGCGCGGATGGAATTGGATGCGTTGCTCATGCGGCAGGAAGTGATGCCGGCTTATCGCGTCAGAAGCAACTTCAACGAGCGCTTCTTCAAGGCGGTCAAGAAATTCGGCACCATGATTTCCATCGGCACCGATACGCACGAACTACCGGATGAAGTCGGCGAGATCGCCGATGCCGTCTCCTTCATAAAGGAACATCAACTCGAAAGGAACATAGTCACGGAGTATCTCTGGAAGGGGAGATAGAGCCATGGCTAAAGATGTGAAGAAGGAGATTGAAGAGCTAAGGAGATTAATACGCTACCACGACAGAAAATACTATGTGGAGAACGCTCCGGAAATCACCGACTACGAGTACGACCAGCTCATGAAAAAACTGGAGCGGCTGGAGGCGCAACATCCGGAGCTTATAACGCCCGACTCGCCCACCCAGCGCGTCGGAGGGGAGCCGGTCGAGGGCTTTCCGACGGTCAGGCATCGCGTACCCATGCTAAGCATTTCCAACACCTACTCCGCCGACGAGGTGAGGGAGTTCGACGACCGCATACGAAGGATGCTGAAGGGGGAGAAGGTGCAATATGTCGTGGAGCTGAAGATTGACGGACTCGCGGTCACGCTCTGGTACGAGAACGGCGTTCTCGTGAGGGGCGCCACGCGGGGCGACGGCGAGACCGGCGAGGATGTAACGCCCAATATCCGCACAATCAGGTGCATCCCGTTAAGCCTGGAGAACGGCAAGCGCATACCGCCCGTACTGGAGGTGAGGGGCGAGGTTTACATGTCACACACCGAGTTCCAGCGGCTCAACAAGGAACGTGAAAAGCACGGCGAGCCGCTCTTCGCCAACCCGCGCAACGCGGCGGCAGGCTCGCTGAAGCTGCTCGACCCGCGCATCACGGCGAAGCGCAAGCTCCAGATGTTCGCATACGATGTGGGCTACACCGAGGGCTTCGGCATCCGCAAACACCACAAACTACTGGAGTTCCTCAAGGAAATCGGCTTTCCCGTCAACCCGAACTGGAAGCTCTGCAAGGACATCGCCGAGGTAATCGACTATTGCAACGAGTGGGAGGGCAAGCGGCACGACCTGCCCTACGAGGTTGATGGGATGGTAATCAAGGTTGACGATTTCGACCAGCGCGCGCGCCTCGGCAGAACGGCGAAATCGCCCCGCTGGCAGATTGCCTACAAGTTCGCCGCGGAGCAGGCAACCACGAGGTTGAAAAAGATAACCGTGCAGGTCGGCAAGACCGGGGTGCTGACGCCCGTCGCCAATCTGGAGCCGGTGCAGCTCTCCGGCACCACCGTCAGCCGCGCCACCCTT
>QMSU01000180.1 GCA_003650975.1 Thermoplasmata archaeon | reverse complement strand
GGAATTGCAGGAGTTTTATGAAGAAGAAACGGACAATTCATCCCTTCTTTTTTATGCGGGAATCATCGGCATCATTGCGGCAGGCGGCATTGTGGTGTTCATGTGGAGCACACACAATAAGGGAGGAAAGAAGAGAAAGCGATAATTCCTCTGCAGACGTGAAAAGCAGCACACACCTGCAAAATTGTAACTGAAATAAATGGAGTGTACCACTCCCCAAAAATGCAGTGGGGGAAGAAAACTATTTATGGCTCGCCAATTTTAATCAGCTGAAAAGGAGGCGATTTATATGAAAAGCAGGGGGATATCCGCGGAACGAATAGCAAGAAGAATGCTCGAGAGCAGGGGATTCACCATTGTTGCCACCAATTACCGGATCACATCCAAAGGAGAGGGCATTGCTGAAATAGACATTGTGGCAGAGAAAAACAATGAGACATATGCTATCGAGGTGAAGTCAGGAAAAGCAAGTTTAACCTCACTACGCCAGGTGTATGCAAATGCCCGCCTGGCCGGTTACAAACCCATACTCATCTGCAAGAAAGGTGATGTTGCCACCAGGGAAGCAGCCAGAAAACTGGGTGTTGAGCTGCTGGAATTCAGCGAGTACCATTTACTGCTGGAACCCGAAGAGCTGGAGGCCATTGTGAAAAAATGTATGGAAGAGGTGGTGGAGACATATGGATTGCTTCCATCCTCCGTTATCGATGATGCATCGCTTGAAATACTGAGGGCATTGCAAGGGGCAGATGATTTCGCCCATGCGGCAACCATTCTTGGTGTGAGCGAGAAAGAGCTGGGTCATACTCTCTCCAAATTGACAAAAAGAGGTGTGTTTCCCTCAAGAAGTCTCTCCTTTAAAGATCTAAAAAAATACTGTGCTTCGGTGCTGGCACGCCATGAAATGGTCACGAAACTGGAAAAAATCGAAAGAGATGTTGAAGAAATTAAGAAAAAACTGAAATCACGCTGATTCATCTCTCTTTTTCTTCAAGATATTTTTTCAGCATGAGCGCTGACTTTCCACGATGAGAATACCTGTTTTTTTCTTCGGTTACCATCTCGGCAAAGGTTCGGTTATCTCCCTTGGGGATAAAAACCGGGTCGTAACCAAATCCACGTTTTCCCCGTATTTCATGGGCAATGGTTCCCTCGCACACTCCAGTAAAAAGGTGTATCTCGCCATCGTAGTACCCCATAACCGACATGAACCGGGCTTTTCTGTTTTCTTCCCCCTGCAATATCTTGAGTATCCCCTCATTTCCTATTGCCCTGAACACATAGGCAGAAAACACTCCAGGAAAACCGTTCAGTACCTCGATGAACAATCCTGAATCCTCAATGAAAAAGGCACCATCAACTCTGTCTTTCAGATAGTTTATCCCGTAGGTTGCTACCTCCTCAAGCGTTTCTGCCTGTATCTCTGGATAGGGAACAGTTCGCATTGTTATTCCGGGGCCGATAATCTTTTTCACCTCTTCATATTTATGCCGGTTTCCGGTAATAAAATACATCATATCTCACCCTTCATGTATCTTCCACGGCATGCTATCTCCTCCACCTTTTTCTTCACCTCTGTCGCCCCCTCAAAGTGCGTTTCATACGCTTCCATGACCCATCTGAACAGATGGGGGTTTCTGTGGGCCGCCTTGAACGCTTCCATGAGCAGGTGAAGATCCACTCCCATGTCCTCAGCATCACCGCCCTTTGTTCCCAGCCCGAAATCGATAAAATGAACATGCCCCTGCCATACAATCATATTGGATGTGGTGATGTCACCGTGAACAATGCCACTTCCATGCAACAGGGCGACACCTGCACCGATTTCACGACACACACGTTTCTGCCATTCCTCATCTTTCTCATCCATGACATCCTTCACCCTTTCCCCTTCCACGAACTGCATCACAATCTCATGATTCTTCAGATTCACATCGTATATTACCGGGACATGGACGCCTGCCTGGCGGGCTGCCATCATGAGGAGTGCTTCCTTTTTTGTTCGCTGTTTTCGTATCCGGTCATCCAGTTCCCGTATGCGGTAGCCCTTTCTCACTCTCCTCTTTATCACCACCGGCCTTCCACGCCATTCTGTCCGGTAAATCTCAGCCTCCGCCCCCCGTTTTATTATCTCCATGGCACATCCACCTCGTCCGTGCGATAGTTCTGTTTCACCTTTGTTTCTGCAAGTTCTGTGGTGATGCCGCTCTCGTGCATCAGTATGCCGGTCCATGCAATCATGGCCCCATTGTCCACCAGCAGCTCATCAGGAGGTGAGAAGCATTTCGCTCCCCGCTCCTCTGCCATGGTGGTAACGATATCTCGCAGCCGCCGGTTGCAGGCAACGCCTCCGCCGAGCAGAATTTCCTCCTTTTCGGTGTGGGCCATGGCCCGTTCCGCCACCTCGGCGAGCATGCAGAAACATGTCTCCTGAAGTGAATAGCAGATATCCTCCATCCTCTCCTTCTTCATGAGATGAAGGCAGGCGGTGAGAATGCCGGAGAACGCCACATCCATTCCCTTCACAGAGTAGGGAAGGGAGCAGTAGTGTTTTCCTTCTTTTGCCAGTTTCTCTATTTCTGGCCCTGCAGGAAAGGAAAGGCCAATTGCCCTGCCGAACTTATCGAGGCAGTTCCCTATGCCTATGTCAAGCGTTTCGCCGAACACCCGGTATTTTCCCTCCATGAATGCAATCACCTGGGTATTTCCGCCGGAAACATAGAGCAGCACGGGATCGGTGCATCCGGTCATCACCCGGCCTATCTCCAGATGTGCGATGCAGTGATTGACGCCCACAAGCGGCTTTTTTAACAAAAGCGAGAGTGTGCGCGCGGCCGTTGCCGCCGTTCGCAGACAGGGGCCGAGCCCGGGACCGATGGAGAATGAGATGAGATCAATATCCTCTATTGGCACACCGCTCTCGTCCATGGCCTGACGCAGCAGGCTCGGGAGGTGGTGTGCGTGATGGTTTGCAGCCTCCCTCGGGTGAATACCGCCCTTTTCAGGACGGTACATCCGTGAACAGTTGGCCAGAATGGTGCAGTTTTCCCTGTCCCTCTCAACAATCCCTATACCAATGGTGTGGGCAGTGCCTTCGATACCGAGGGAAATCATAACCGCTTAATTATGTCTGCTATTTCCACCCGTTTCTCTTCCTCCTGAGGCAATGCAATGGAAGCCTTCCATTTCTTGCTGCCATCATCCAGATAGTAGCCGCGGGAAATGGAGATAAACTCCGTTTCTCCTTCCTCGCTGATTGCCCTTTTCTTTGCCACTTCTATAAAATTATTTCTCCCAAATTTTATTTCTTCTGCTTCTATCGTTTCATATTCTACCATATTTATCCATGCTAAATTCCGTGCTTCAATATAAATCTTATGGAAAATGGTGGCATCGAGAACTCACGCCATGATGAAGGCGTTTGTGCTATCGGTTGCATTGAGGCCGTAGGTGTCATAGGCAATCACGTACATGGTATGGCTGCCGAAATCGCTCCATGTCCATGTATACTCGTCGTGCAGCGTTGCCCGAAGCTTTCCATCCACATATACCTCCACCTTCTCTATGCCACTCTCATCAAACGCATGTATCTCCACCGTTTTTTTACCGATTATCACCGTTTTGGGAAACTTGAATATCTCCCTGTCAAGAATATAGAGATACCCGCTTTTTGGTGATACAATTGAT
>QMSU01000179.1 GCA_003650975.1 Thermoplasmata archaeon | reverse complement strand
CATTTGCCAGATATGCTGCATATATTGCAGAAGGATGGGCACCTGCCAGTACCGTGGGAGAGGCAATGACAATGGTAGCAGCATCAACAAGCGCCATCGCCAGTTCTCCTATGTCTGATACTGTTAAATTAAAAGGCTTTACCCCTACGCCTTTTTTCATGAGCGCATTTATAAGATAATCAACCATGGCAGCCGTACTTCCATGCATGGAAACATATGCCAAAACAACCTCATTTTTTACATCATCGGAAACCCATTCCCTGTACGCGTTTATTATAAACTCAGGATTTCTGTAGATGGGACCATGGCTTGGCGCAATCATCTCAATTTCCAGGTCCTTTATTTTCTCCAGGTTTTTTCTGATGGCAGTGCGAAATGGCATCATTATCTCAGCATAATATCTCTTTGCTGCTTCATAAACCATGCCTTCATCCTCAACAAAAAGTTTGCCTGTTGCAAGATGTGAGCCCAGGAAATCGCAGGTGAATAAAATTTTATCTTCCCTGAGATAGGTGAGCATTGTCTCTGGCCAGTGAACCCATGGCGCATGAATGAACTCGAGCGTTTTATTTCCAAGAGATATGGTATCTCCATCATTCACCTCCATAAATTTATCCTCAGGGATATGAAGCAAATCAACGAGCATCGTTTTACATTTTGGCGTGGAAACAACCTTTGCATCTGGATAACGTTTCAGTACTTCAGGGATTGAACCAGAATGATCCTGTTCTGCATGATGCGCAATGACATAATCTATATCTTTTTCGCTCTCTTCCAGATTCTTTATTAATTCGTGTGTTTTGTTTGGATCCACGGTGTCTATCAATGCCGTCTTCTCATTGCCCATTATGAGATACGAATTATAGCTGGTGCCGTCGGGAAGCGGAATGAGCTCATCGAAAAGTCTCCTGTCCCAGTCAATTGCCCCAACCGCATATATGTCTGGTTTAATTTCTCTTTTCATAGTACTCACCCCTTCAGCATCCGTTTAATGTCTTCCTCTGGTTCTCCTATGAGTTTTATATCATACTCTTCAGTTAGCACCTTCAGGATGTCATCATTTATCCACGCAGGGAGGATGGGCCCAAGATAAATGCCTTTTATCCCCAGTGCAAGCAGGCTCCAGAGAATTGCCACGGCCTTCTGTTCCATCCAGCTGAGAACCAGTGTAAGCGGCAGTTCATTTATGCCCACATTGAACAGTGCGGCCAGTGCCTCGGCAATCTCTACGGCAACTATGGAATCATTGCACTGTCCGAGATCAATCAATCGTGGAATGCCCTCAATGTCACCGAGATCAATATCGTTGAATCGGAATTTGCCACAGGCAAGAGTGAGAACAACAGTGTCCTCTGGTAGTTGTTGCACGAATTCACGGTAATAACTTGCCTTTTTGAGCGGTGAATCACAGCCCCCCACAAGGAAGAAATGCCGTATTTTTCCGCGCTCCACCAGTTCCTTGATTTTATCCGCGAGGGACAGAATCACACTTTTTGAAAATCCCGTGGTGAACACCGCATCTCCTGGCTCATCATCAAGCTCCGGCAATGCCCGTGCTTTCTCTATGAGCGGTGTGTAGTCATGCCCGGGGAGATGTGTGACACCGGGCAATCTCGCCGGTCCGGTGGTGAACATTCTGTCTCTGTATTCTTCCTTCGGTATCAGAACACAGTTTGAGGTTCCAAGTATTGCCACCGGATACATGGAGAATAACTTTTTCTGGTCAAACCATGCCCTTCCAAGATTGCCAACCAGATGTTTGTACTTTTTCAGCCCTGGATACCCATGTGCTGGCAGAAGTTCCGAATGGGTATATACATTTATTCCGGTTCCCTCTGTTTGCTTGAGCAGCTCCTCCAGCGCCTTTAGACCGTGCCCGGTGGCAATGATTCCCTTCCCCTTCACCGTTCCCGTCTGCACTTCTGTTGGCTCAGGTTCTCCGTATGTTTCAATGTGCGCCCTTTTGAGGAGTTTCATCGTTCTCACGTTCATCTCGCCTGCCTCGATGGCCAGTTTGACAAAATCCTCTGCATCAAAATTGACGTTGGTGAACGTGGCGTAGAATGCCCTCTCTATGAAGGCGTCTATTTCCGGGTCGGTGTATCCAAGCTCCCTGGCATGGTACAGATAAGCTGCCATTCCCTTCGTTGCAAGCAGCAGGTTATCCTGCAGGCGAGCGACCGTTGCGTCTTTTCCACATACTCCTCTCACAGTGCAGCCTGTTCCTCCCGCAGTTTGAGAGCACTGGTAGCAAAACATATCCAATTTTCCCTTTTCTTCCATTTTTATTCACCTTTTTTCTTCAAACATTCTTTACAGATACCTTTGAAGTATCCGTGAACCTCCTCCACCCTGTGACCTCCATTTAAAAACTCATCCATGTAGGGACATCCCACATCAATATCAATGATTTTTCCACATTTTCTGCAGAGGAAATGATGATGAACCTCGGTTCTGAAATCGTATCTCAATTCGGAGCCGGATATGGTAAGTGAGTGTATAATATCGTGCCGTTGAAGCACTTCCAGGGAATTATATACTGTGGTTTTTGAGAGAGAAGGATTGTCCTTTTTGAGTGCCTCATATATCTCATATGCCGTGGGATGATTTCTGTGGGTATCGAGATATTTCAGTACCTCCAGACGCTGAGGAGTGATCTTTATTGCATGTTCCTTCAGTATTTTCACATATTGTTCCATCATATTATTCCGTTACTATCTTATAATAATTACAAATTTGTAACTATTACAATTTTATACGTAATACAAAACATATATTTAAGGCTTTCTGCCGAAGGTATCTCTCCTTCTATTCCCTGTACTTGAGTATCCACGACATGTAGTGCTGCCCCTCTTCGGTGAGTCCCACAGACCCTGCATTGATTTCAATGTTTCCGTCATTGTCAAAATCTCCCACGCATGTCACTGCGAGAAGGCCATACGTGTCATTGATGAAATATTCCTCCTCATACCCGGAACCGTTCCATTCAAAGATGTGAATCTTGTCTGTTCCCACGCACACCTCCTCGTGTCCGTCACCGTCCACATCGCCCACATCAATGGCCTCTATGGTGTCCGCCTCCCATGTCCACGTTTTGTCAAATATCTTTTCGTAGTCGCTGCCATTCCAGCGATAGATGCACAGCTGGGGCCAGCCGAAGGTTACATGTATCTCGTTGATGCCGTCACCGGTGCTGTCCTTTCCCACACACCCGAATACCTGATGTGAGAATTTTTCAATGACGTGGCTGTCAAAGCCGTTGCCATTCCACTTCAGAACAGTGAGTTCCCTCCCGTTACCCACTATCACTTCATTTAATCCATCGTTATCCACATCTGCAATCCACGGGAAGAAAATGGAGCGATCGCCCCATCCCGCCGCCCTCACAAATTCACTGCCGTCCCATTCAAGCGCCACAAGTGATGATTCATCCGAAAACCCGCCGGTGATAATCACCTCGTTCTCCCCGTCGTTGTCGTAATCGCCGATGATGCAGTCGAGCGTGGTTCCTCCCTGACTGCTGTCCGCCACAATATACCTGCCCATGAGTTTGTATCGCATCCCGTTCCATTTGAATGCGGAGAAATGACGTCCCCATGCAACCCCTATTTCATTTTTTCCGTCATTGTCTATGTCGCCGATGCCAAAGCCGGTGGCGGAACCAAAGGGTTCCGGGATTTCCACCCAGTTGTCACCGATGCGAAAGTTCACGCTG
>QMSU01000178.1 GCA_003650975.1 Thermoplasmata archaeon | reverse complement strand
TGGGAGAGCTTATGGGGGTCAATGCATTGGACAATGAAACGCACGCTGATGCCTCTATCGCCCAGGGCTTTGAGAATGGCTCCAGCGATGCCGGGGCGATCGGGGATGGACATCACTCCTATCTCGGACAAGTCGGTTTTGTACAGGATGCCGCCTATTTTGAGCTTCTCCATATAGGCTCACCTCTCTTTCTTAGTGATAAGAACCGGACATTCGGCGTATTCGATGACCCTCTCGGCTACGCTGCCGATAAGGATGCGTCGGGGGCCGCGCCGGCCCACATGCCCCATCACGATTAAATCCGCCATCCTCTTCCTGGCCTCATCCACTATTTCCATGTGGGGCGTTCCCTCCCGCAGCACCTTTTCCGCTGTGATGCCGCGCCTTTGGGCCAGCCTGGCCAGGTAATCGAGGTAACGCCGACCGCTCTCCGCCAATTCCCGTCGTATCTCTTGACGCGTCTTCTCGGAAGAGCGAGCCAGTTCGTCTATGATGGCCTCGTCTATGACGTAGATGAAGGTGAGGCGGGCCTTGTGAAAGGCGGCCATGTCAATGGCCAATTTGCCGGCCGCTACGGAATATTCGGAGCCGTCGGTCGGGACCAGGATGCTTGTGAACTTTGCCCTATCGCCCATTTCCCCCTCCTACAAGCTGAAGGCCATCAACTTTTTCTTAACCGCTTCATTCGGAAAAGGTCCTCGCGCTCCTTTTCCTCTAGCGTCTCTTCGATAAATTTCAAGGTGGCTTGATAGTTTGGAATGAAGATGTTTTCCAGGGCATTGACTCGCCGCTGCGTTTTTTTGATCTCCCTGGTCAACCTCCAGACAGCGGTGAGCATCTCAGCCACCTGGCAGACGGAGGGCAGCAGATCGTGGAATCTTCTCACAGCCTCGTCTAGGGCGGCAGTGGTATCGCCAAGCCCATATTGCAGAGGCGGTGCCTCCTTGCCCATTTCCACTATGGGCACGGACACGCCCATGATGCTGCGCTGGGCAATTCTAACTTGAGGTTCGCTTAGGGCGGAAAGGGCGATCCATTCCAGCTTCTCGGTGCCCACGCTCATCCTAGCCAGGCGCAGGGCTTTGTAGGCGGCGTCTAATCTTCTGTTCATCTCCTTAACCCCCGCCTCGGCGTCCTGCACCATGCCCATCACCTCCATGATGAGCGCTTCCCTTTTCTCGTCCAGCAGCTCATAGCCTTCCTGTGCCAGGGCCAGCTCGCGCTTTAGGCGAAGCAAGTTGCTGCGCGTGGGCGCTGTCTTTATCTGCGGCATCTTTTCCCTCCCCTCAGCGAGGTAAGTATCGCTCTACCTCCTCCTCGCTCACCCGCGATAGCTCCTCCTTGGGTAGAATGGCCGCTATCTGCCAGGCCAAGTCCAGGGTTTCCTCGATGGACCTGTTCTCGTCGCTTCCCTGGTTTACGAACCTCTTCTCAAAGGCCTCGCCGAATTTCAGATAACGCTTGTCTATCTCCGAGAGCTCTTCCTCTCCCACCACATCGGCCAGGGCGCGGACGTCCTGGGCATGGGCGTAAGCGGCGTAAAGCTGGTTGGCGATGTGAGGGTGGTCCTCCCTGGTGCGCCCCTTGCCTATGCCGTCCTTCATCAGCCGCGAGAGGCTAGGCAGGACGTTTATCGGCGGATATATCCCCCGTGCGGCCAACTCGCGGCTGAGCACGATCTGTCCCTCCGTGATATAGCCTGTGAGATCAGGCACGGGGTGGGTAATGTCGTCGTTGGGCATGGTCAGGATGGGCATCTGGGTGATGGAGCCAGGCCTCCCCTTGATGCGTCCCGTCCGCTCGTAGATGGAGGCCAGGTCGCTGTAGAGATAGCCTGGGTAGCCCTTACGACTGGGCACCTCCCCCCTGGCGCTGGAGAGCTCCCTCAACGCCTCGGCGTAGTTGGTCATATCAGTCATGATCACCAAAACGTGCATTCCCTCATCGAAGGCCAGGTGCTCGGCCAGAGTCAACGCCACGCGAGGGGTGACGATTCTCTCGATAGGCGGATCGTCGGCCAGATTGAGGAACATAGCCACGTTGGTCAAAGCCCCGCTCTCCTCGAAGCTCTCCTGGAAGTAGGCGGCCACATCATGCCCCACACCGATGGCGACGAAGACGATGGCGAAGCGCTCGACCTGATCGGCTGAATGCTCCACGATCCTGGCCTGGCGAGCAATCTGGGCGGCCAGTTGGTTGTGGGGCAGGCCGCTCCCGGAGAAGATAGGCAACTTCTGACCCCTGACTAGGGTGTTCATCCCGTCAATGGCCGAGATGCCCGTCTGGATGAAATCGCGGGGATACTCGCGGGCCGTGGGGTTGATGGGTAAGCCATTCACGTCAACTCGCTTCGTGGCCAAAGGTGGCGGGGCGCCGTCAATGGGCTCCCCACGGCCATTGAAGATCCTCCCCAGCATCTCGACGGAGACCGGCAGCTCCAGGGGCCTCCCTATGAAGCGCACCCTGGTCTCATCAACGGTCAAGCCGGTGGTGCCGGCGAAGACCTCCACCACCGCCAACCCCTCGCCTACCTCCAGGACGCTCCCCAGCCGTCTTTCCCCGTTAGGGAGGTAAATCTCTGCCACCTCCCCATAGCCCACACCCTCGACGCCTTCCACGACGATGAGGGGGCCAACGATCTCCTTTAGTCCAATGTATTCTCGACCGCTCACTTGCTCCATCACGATGATCCCGTTCCTGTAAGAGCGCAGCATGTTACGCCCCTAAAGTCGGTACTCCCTTTCCAAGTCCCTCATCTGGTGGTCAATCTCCCCTAAAATCCCGTCCAGCTCGTTTGCTCGGTCGTTAGGCACGGTGGATTTGAGGCGGATGAGCCTGGGGATTATCGGCAATTCTCGCACCCTGACCACCGGGCAGCCTCTTTTGATGAGCGCCGCCGCCCGCCGATGGAAATGAATGATGGCCCGCAAGAGTTTTACCTGCTTTTCTGGGACGGCGTAGGTATCCACTTCGTCCAGCGCGTTTTGCTGTAAGAAGCCCTCTTTGAGAAGGTGGGCCGTCAGAAGTATCAGGCGTTGATCATCCGGCAAGGCATCGGGTCCCACCAGCTTGACGATCTGCTGGAGGCGATTCTCGCGGTGGAGTATCTCCATGGCCTCATCGCGCAGCTCTTGCCAGTTGGGATCAACTTCGTCATGCCACCATTTCCCCACGCTGTCCAGGTAGCCGGTGTAGCTGTCCATCCAACTGATGGCCGGGAAGTGTCGCGCTGAGGCCAGGTCTTTGTCCAGCGCCCAGAAGCAACGCACGAAGCGCTTGGTATGCTGGGTGACCGGCTCGGAGAAGTCGCCTCCCGGCGGGGAGACCGCCCCCACCACGGTTATCGAGCCCTCCCTGCCACTTAGGGTCCTGACATATCCAGCCCGCTCGTAGAATTCCGCCAGGCGGGAGGAAAGATAAGCGGGGAATCCCTCCTCGGCAGGCATCTCCTCCAGCCGCCCGGATATCTCCCGCAGGGCCTCCGCCCAACGGGAGGTAGAATCGGCCATCAGGGCCACGTGATAGCCCATGTCCCGATAGTATTCGGCAATGGTGATGCCGGTGTAGATGGAAGCCTCGCGGGCGGCCACGGGCATGTTGGAGGTGTTGGCGATGAGGATAGTGCGCTCCATCAACGGACGACCGCTTTTGGGGTCAACGAGTTGCGGGAAATCCACCAAAACCTCGGTCATCTCGTTGCCCCTCTCCCCACAGCC
>QMSU01000177.1 GCA_003650975.1 Thermoplasmata archaeon | reverse complement strand
TTCTGTTGGTTATCACCCCTTCTTTCATCAAATGTACAATGCCGTCTGTTAAAAGCTCGGTATGGACTCCCAAGTCCTTTTTGTGTTTTAGGCTGGAAAGGATGCCATCAGGAATGTTACCATATCCAACCTGAATGGTGGAGCCATCCTCAACCAGCCGGGCCACATATTTTCCGATTCTCTGATATGTTTCATCCGGTGTTGTGGAGGGATATTCAAGAAGGGGTTCATGAAAGGGGATGATGAAATCAACGTCTTCAACATGTATGAAACAGTTTCCATGGGTGCGTGGCATATGCTTGTTGATCTGCGCGATCACCACTTTTGCATTTTCGGTTGCTGACTTTACGGTATCAACACTTATGCCGTAGCTCATATATCCATGCACATCAGGCATCGAGAGCTGAATGAGCGCTACATCAAGGGGAAGGATGCCCTTACTGAATAGATCGGGAGCTTTTGAAAGGAAAATGGGTGTGTAATCGGCCATACCCCTGTTGACCGCCTCCCGTGCACTCCCTCCTATAAAGAAGGCATTATGCCTGAAGTTACGCTGAAATTTTTCTTCTGTATATGGCGTCACGCCGAGTGTCCATATGTGAAATATTTCGGCATCCACAAACGCCTTTGGATGACTCTCCACGTAGGCAATCAATTTTTTCACCAGATATTGGGGTTCACCACATCCAGTACCTATGAAAATCCGGTTTCCTCTGTGGATATTGGTGAATGCTCTCTCCACATCCACAAATTTATCAGGGTATGTTTTCTTCAGATATTCGATGGCATCCATTGAAATTAATTGTATTTGTGTATAAAAAATGTTGTAACTTTTCTCAATGAACATTCACACCATTTCAACATTTTAAATACCTCTTTCCATTATCGATGTAATGGATATCATCTGCGGCAGGATATACCGCAACGGAATACACCGCGCATGCATTGGCATCGAGAACGGAAAAATAGTCGCGATTGCACATCATCTGGAGGGAAAAAAGACAGATTATGGCAATGCACTCATTTTCCCTGCAGCAGTGGATATTCACGTCCACTTCCGGGAGCCCGGGCAGGAATACAAGGAGGATTTTTTCACCGGAACCAGGGCAGCGGCACTCTCCGGAGTCACCTGTGTGCTGGACATGCCCAACAACAGACCGGCTATTGTCACAAAAGATGCTTTTGAGGAAAAGGCTGCACTGGTACGGGATAAGGCATGCATTGATTTTGGCCTTTACGGGGGAATTACGGAAAAGTTCGAGGATATGCCATGCATTGCCTACAAAACATTTCTTTCAAAGGATAATGAAATTTTCTGCTCATCTGACAGGATTGAGCATGTGTTACGGGCGGTGAAGGGAGCGGAAAAACCGCTGGTCATTCATGCTGAACTGGAGGAATGCATTGAAAGGGATACACCAAAAAACCTGAAGGAACATGAAAGGAGCAGAAGGGCAGAATGCGAGATTGCCGCAGTGAGAGAAGTGCTGAAGGCAAATGGGCACATTCATGCAAAAATCCATTTCTGCCATCTCACCACACCGGAAGCGGTGGAAATGGCGAAGGGAAGGGCATCTTACGGAGTAACCCCGCACCATCTCCTTTTTTCCTGTGAACGCAGCTTCACCCATGAGGCATGGGGAAAGGTGAATCCTCCCCTGAGAAGTGAGAGAGAAAGAAAAAAACTCTACGAGCATTTCATCCACGGGGAAATTCCCATACTTGAATCTGACCATGCACCCCACACCCGGGAGGAGAAAGAGGATTTCGAGCAAGCACCCTCCGGAATGCCCGGTGCTAATGCCATGATACCGCTCATGCTCTACCGGGTGAAGAGAGGAGATATCTCGCTTGATAGGCTCTTTCATATGGTGTGCAAAAATCCCGCAGCATTTTTTGGAATACCAAAGGGAAGCATTGAAGTGGGGAAGGATGCGGATTTCATGGTGATTGATTTTGAGAAGGAACAGGAGATCAAGCCCCGCTCAAAGTGCGGATGGAGCCCCTACAAAGGATGGCCGTGCATTTACCCCTCGCATGTGTATCTCAGGGGAGAAAAAATAGTGGAGGAGTATGAATTTGTGGGGGGTGCAGGAATGGGGAAGATGATACAATGAACGGCATATTTCAATGGCTATGGGTGATTGTCCTCGCGATGCTCCCCGTATCTGAGTTGAGGGGCGCCATTCCACTGGCCCTGGGAAGCTATGGTATGAACCCCTATCTCACCATTCCGGTCATCGTGTTTTTCAATTTCCTTCCCGTCCCCTTCATCCTTCTTTTCCTCGGACCTGTGGAAAGATGGCTGAGGAGATGGAAGTTCTGGGATACTCTCCTCAATAAAATATTCGAGCATACAAGGAATAAAACAAAAAAGAGCATAGAGAGATGGGAGAGTCTGGCATTGATTCTCTTTGTGGCTATCCCGCTACCGGTGACAGGGGCATGGACGGGGAGCCTTGCGGCATATCTTTTCGGCCTTGACTTCAGAAAATCGCTTTTGTACATTTTTGCCGGTATCTGCATTGCCGCAGCCATTGTCACCACGGCAACGGTGATGGGAATCCATCTGCTGGCATAACTTCTGGTGATATGGAAGGCAGGAAAGAAATGAGGAAGTTGAGCCGGGCGAATGATGGATATTCCCCGCGATACTCTCTTTCTTTTCTTCCGGGAAGGTTACACTTCTTCGAATCTGTCCCTGAGTTTTTCCATCACTTTCGGCAGCGTGGTGTATTCCATATCCTCCAGCGGGAGGCGGTGTGGCTCAAAGGGTCCGTGGCGCCGCATGTAATCGGCCACCTCCTGCGCCTTCTGGCGGGTCATGTCAAATGCAGGGTCGTCGAAGAGGTCCTCCCAGCCGGTGAGTATGCCGTCCTTCAGCTGGAATCCCAGGGCAACCACGCGCGGCGGGCCATCAAAGCGGGTGCATTTTGCCTGGTAGGTGGGGACCGGCATGATGGGGCCGTTATGGCTGCCCCGCATCCAGCCGGAAACCAGATAGGGGAATGCGAAGGGTTCGAGCACCTCGCCCAGTGCGGGAAGGCCTGACTGCGCCCGCACCGCGGCCACCGGGTCATCCTTCCCGATGTATTCGCCTGCTATGTGGAAAAGCTTTTCGGTGGAGATGGACGCCACCGGTTCGTCATCAGGGAGTTTGCCGCCCTCCTTTGGAAAGATACGCTTTATTACAAATCGTGATTTTGCACCGATGAGTGCCAAGAGGTCGTACATTTCCTCGGGGGTTTTCATGAACACGCGTTTGTGCTCCAGGATGTCCCACACCTCGAACACGAAGCCGCTGTGCAGGCTGGGGTCGATGACGAGGCCTGCGGTGTTGAAGGGGTCGGCAAATATTTTGAATATGGGGAAGTTGAATGCGCCCGGCTCGGTTTTATCCATCAGAAAGGCGATAATAGGTTCCGATTTTCTCTCTGTGAAGGTCATCTCTGCGACGCCGGGGCCCATTCCCTTTATGTTGCCAGAGAAGGCGTCCTTGAGCAGGTCCTGCCCCGCACCGTAAAAGGCACGTTCCTTGGCAACCTCTGTCGCTGCAGTAAATGTGTCCCAGGCAAGGCCATGCACCTCTTCATTGTCCTCGCCCTTGTCATGGGTCATGATGAGTTCCAGGTCGTCGCCGCAGTTGGTGACAAAAAAGTCCTTGATGATACCACTTTCCACTCCCTCAGAAAGCTTTTCATAGGCCACCTCAAGCAAATCCTCGTTGAC
>QMSU01000176.1 GCA_003650975.1 Thermoplasmata archaeon | reverse complement strand
TGAGGAATTCACAAGTCCTGTATGGAAAAATCAGAAATATGTATATGACCCTGACTGGTCAGCATCACTGAATGTTCCTGATGACCAAGAGTTTGTCAACATCACCATACAGCTCTGGGACGCCGACCCGATGGGGGATATGCTATGTGATATAGATAACAACTACGACAACTATTCAGGAAGTTTTGACCTTGATCTGCTCTACAGCATAAAAACAGGTCACTGGTTTGGAGACGACTACATTTCTCATGAGGAATTCTGGGGATATCCCGATGTGAGCGGTTATGGGAGAGCAAATGGATGCGATGATAACAGTATTTACCAGAGCAACAGGGATTGCGAGCTGTGGTTTGACATTTATCAGAATGATTACGACGGTGACGGCATTCCCTACTGGACCGAGGTTAATGTATATAACACCAGCCCGGAGTATGACAACCGGGGTGAGGATGCCGATGGAGACGGTGTTCCCATTGAATGGGAATGGAAGTGGGGGCATTACTATGAATGGTACTGGTGGAGGGGAACGCTTGAGGATGCATGGCTGTACAGCCCTTCTGTATGGGAAAATCACAGTGCTCTCGACAGCGATAATGACGGACTGAGCAATGTTGAGGAATACCTCACATCCCAGTGGGGCTCGGATCCATTCAGAAAGGATCTATTCATCGAACTGGATCAGATGGATGAGGGGCCAAATGGCGAACCTTCCAGCCTTTTCCCGAATGATTCAAAGGAGATACTGCGCACTGCCTCTGATAAGCACAACATTGTATACCACCTGGATGACGGATGCATGGGAGGGGGCGAGATGATACCCTTCATGAGAGAGGTGAGTGGAGGAGCATTGAGAGAATACTATTATGAAAAGTACTTTCTGCACTACGGAGAAAATGAGTGGAGGAAGGGGATATTCCACTATGCTCTCCTTGTTTATGATGCAGGATTCAATGGGTATGCAATACGGAGGGATGAATTCCAGATTTCCAGCAAGTATATTGAGGAGAAGTGCAAACAGCTCTTTTTTGTCGACAGAAGCATAGTGTACGGAAGCGTGTTCATGCACGAAACCGGCCATTCGCTTGATATCTATAACCCAGGTGTGGATAACCCGGATACCATGTACCCGTGGAAACTCGATTACTGGAAGTACCGACCATACAAAAGCTGCATGAACTACGGATATACCTACATTCTTGTGGACTACTCCGATGGTTCCCATGGAATGAATGATTTTGATGACTGGAACAGCCTGGACCTCACGTACTTTGATGAATGAGAATTGGCGATGTGGCATACCAGCCCCTTTGTGTATGCTGGGCAACATACTCCGATACCTACTTATATTACCTTTAAATTAGCCTTATAATGGAGGAGCGAGAGACAGACCTTGAGGGCAGCAACGAGATCAAAGGAGACTTTGGAGAAGGCGTGGAACAGCGCATACCCCTGCCCAACCGACAGAAGGGAGAGATGATGGCCATTGTTGAACAGCACATGGGAGGAGGGCGCCTCAGGGTGCTGTGTGAGGATGACAAGGCACGGCTGGCCAGAATACCTGGGAAAATCAAGAAACGGCGATGGATTCGAACCGGCGGATTGATTATTATAAAACCGTGGGATTTTCAGATGGATAAGGCAGATGTGGTTTATCGCTATACACCCACACAGGTGGCAAATCTGGCACGAAAAAACCTGATACCGGAAAGTTTACGTGCATTTATATGAGCCGGGATTCAGAACTGGAAAATCTGCTCGGGAAGACGGAGGGAGAGGTTTTCGAGAGGGCAACACTCAAATCTATTTGGAAACTCATGAACAACGGCATCATTGATTCCTTCGATTTTCCCATTTCCACCGGCAAGGAAGGAACGGTGTTCCGGGCACGATGCAAAGACGAATTCATTGCGGTGAAAATATACCGCATCAACACGGCAACCTTCAGAAGCATCTCGAAGCACCTGATGTATAACCCTCCAAAAAATATGCGGAAAGACAGGAGAAGCATTATTTTTGCATGGGCCTTTAGAGAATTCACCAATCTCCACAAGCTCCATCGTGCAGGTGTGAGGGTTCCCCGGCCCTTGGCACGTGAGGGAAACGTCATTGCCATGGAATACATTGGTACGGAAGAACAACCTGCACCCCTTCTCAAGGATGCGGAAATAAAAAATGCCGAAAAGCTTTTTAATATGATAAGGGAATACCTGCGACGTATGTACTGCAAGGCACGGCTCATCCACTCGGACCTTTCTTCATATAACATACTGGTGCATAAGCAGGAACCAGTCATCATAGACGTGGGGCAGACGGTGGGAACAGACCACCCCATGGCCATGACATTTCTCGAGCGTGATATTGCGAATATTTCGCAATTCTTCAGAAGATTCATCTCTGTGGATGAGGAAGAGATCAAGCGCTATATTATAAGGTGCAAAAATGAGGTATGTTAAAATACCGATGGAAAGAATAGCGGTGCTGGTTGGCAAAAACGGCATTGTGAAAAAGCGTATCGAGAAAAAAAATGTTACCCTTGATATAGATTCGACCACGGGAGACATAAAAATAAGTGCGGAAGATTCTCTTCAGGAACTCACCGCCGAAAATGTGGTGCGTGCCATAGGGAGAGGTTTCTCCCCAGAGAATGCTTTTCTCCTGTTCAACGACGAATACTACTTCGAGTTGTTCGACATCAGGGACTGGGTGGGCAAAAAACCCGGCCAAGTGAAACGTGTTGCCGGCAGAATCATTGGCAAAGAGGGAAAATCACGAAGAGTTATTGAGGATTTAACCGATGCTCATCTCTCTGTGTACGGGCATACCATTGGGATAATAGGCAGAATTGATGAGTTGCAGGCGGCACGGCGCGCCATCGAAATGCTCCTGGAAGGAGCATCCCACCCCTCGGTATATCGTTTTCTGGAAAAGGAGAGAAAGAGGAGAAAACTGAAAGAGTTTGGATTATGATCCCTCGACCCTGATAAACAATTTTGAAAATGCAAAACTATTATGAACAACTGTACATTTTCCACTGTGAAGAAGGCGAGGGCACTCTGGCAGCTCATGCGGCTCGAGCATGGTCTCATGCTTATCATTGCCATTCTCATTGGTGCAATGATTGCCGGAAAGGGGATACCGTCACCCGAAAAATTACTGTTTGCCTTTCTCGCAGCCCTGTTTCTTGAAGCGGCCACATTTGCACTCAACGACTATTTTGACCTTGAGGTGGATAAAAAAAACAGGAGGATGGACAGACCGCTGGTGAGGGGCGACCTCCAGCCGGCCACTGCCGTTCTTATCTACTTTGTGTTACTTCCCGCAGGTATAGCTGCCAGTCTGATGGTCAATATGACATGTTTTGCCATCGCCGTGGTCAATGCGGTGGTAGCCACACTCTATGATGTCAAATTCAAGGAGATAAAGGTCATCAGCAACTTTTACATTGCATTTGCCATGGCAATACCTTTTGTCTTCGGAGCCACTGCTGTTTCCACTGCCATTCCTTCCATCATCTATTTCATTGCATTCATTGCCTTCCTGTCAGGTGTGGCAAGGGAAATAATGAAGGATGTGCAGGACATGGAGGGAGATGTGGCACGAAAGACCCGCTCTTTTCCCATGTACCTTGGAAGGAGGGGCGCGAATACCGTTGCGGCCATATTTTATATTGTGGCGGTGACACTGAGCTTTGTGCCCTTTGCCATTTCCATTGATGCCGCATATCATTTCGACCCGGTTTAC
>QMSU01000175.1 GCA_003650975.1 Thermoplasmata archaeon | reverse complement strand
TCCTTGGAACTGCGGCATGCTGGTTTCTTTACCCACTGGCAGGAATTGCCTATTTTGGCTTTGCCATGCTCATGGTGTATGTGGTGCTGCGAAAACTGGTGTGCACCAACTGCTATTATTACGACAGGTGGTGTGGTATAGGGTGGGGAAAACTTTCCGCCATGCTGTTTGAAAGGGGCGATATTGAACATTTTGCCGGAAGCACCGGGGTAAAACTCGCTCCCGCCGTGTACGGACTTTTAAGTATACTTACCCATCATCTTTATCATCATCTCACTTTTTCAGGGATTTTCAGTATCTAAAGTGGCAGTACTGGTAATTCTCATGTTGATCTCGTTTTACAGCGGGGCAGTCAGCAGGAGGAAAACCTGTGAGCGGTGCAGAATGAGAACTATCTGCCCGGGAAGTGCGGTGAAATGAAGCAAAAACAGAAAGGCTGAATATAAATACTGCAAATGATATAAACAAAGTGGCAGTAAGAGAAATCGAGGCGAAATCCATACTCCGGAGACACAAAAAGATAGATTCGTGGTTCATTTCCCACTACGGGATGAACCTCTACCGGGGGTGCACCCACAACTGCACCTACTGCGACGGTCGGTATGAGGGGTACTACGTGGAGGGAACCTTCGGAGAGGATGTGGGGGTGAAGGTAAACGCCATCGACGTGCTGCGAAAGGAGCTGAACCAGAGAAGGAAGAGGCCACTCAAAAGAAGTTACATGATGCCCGGCGGAGGCGTGGGCGACAGCTACCAGCCGGTTGAAGAAAAATACCAGCTCACCAGAAAAACACTCCATCTACTCCATGAGCACTGTTTTCCCGTGCACATGCTCACAAAGTCAACACTCATCAGAAGGGATATGGATATCCTCAAGAGAATCAATGAGCAGAGCAGAGCCATTGTGAGTTTCAGTTTTTCATCAGTGGATGACCGCATGGGTGCGATATTTGAACCGGGTGTTCCTCTACCGAGCGAGCGGTTGCATACCCTTTCCCTCTTCAAGAAGGAGGGCATTTCATGCGGTATGTTTCTTTTGCCGGTGATCCCCTTTATCACTGATACACCCACACTGATGGAGGAGGCGGTGCGAAAGGCAAAGGAGGTGGGGGTGGATTTCATCATCTTTGGCGGGATGACACTGAAGGAGGGGCGACAGATGGAATATTTTTTCCGCACCCTCGAAGCACAGTATCCGGAACTCATTCCGCGCTACCGGGATATATACCGCGGGAACAGATGGGGAAACCCTGACGAAAGGTACACCCGCGACATCCATGTCACCTTCAACCGCATCGCAAAAAAATATCACATTCCTCTCCGTATCCCTCCCTCGCTCTATGTGGATATTCTTGATGAAAACGACCGGGTGATTGTGATGCTGGAGCACATTGACTATCTGTTGAAACTGGAAGGGAAAACATCACCCTTCGGTTATGCTGCCTATTCACTGTCCAAGATAAAAGAACCGCTTTCTGCCATGAAAGGAAAATTGCGGGAGCTGAGGGGAATCGGGGCAACCACTGAATCCATCATTCTCGAAATACTGGAAACGGGCACCTCATCCCTTTATGAGTCACTCCTCTTCGGGTGAACCGCCGCTATCCATAGGTGATAAAACTTCCGTCAACTTCTTCCACCTCCTCCCATGTCTCTCCGCCATCGCGTGAGTGGTGGAACATGCCATTTTCGTAGGGATTATCGGAGGCACTTGTAGCCCATGCCACGCCCCAGCCCCCTGTGGTACTCCGGCATATGATGTAATAGGGGGTGCCCGGAACCACCGGTATCTCCTCAAAAGGAAAGGTGATCCACTGTGTTTCCCAGTCCTGTGTGGGTTGAATGGTTGTTGCGGCAGTTGCCAGATCATCTCCTGTGAGATTGCTCCGTATGGCGATTTCAATGTCATATCCCTCATTCCATGAGATAATTCCCAGTTCCACCTTTGCAATGGTGTCGAGCGATGGCACAAATGACTGGGCGAGCCATCGGGTATCGTTCACCAGCCATGCCCAGTGCTGCTCCACCTGCCGCTGGTCCACCTCATGCTCACCGGTCATGGTGACGGTGACATACTTCCAGTCGCTTGATGCGCCATGTGTGTCAATGGCCATGAAGGACACGTCATAGGTTCGTTCATCATGCCATATGTGGGATACGTTCACCTTCTCTCCTGCCGCATGAAAGCCAGTGTAGTCTTCGGTTCCGTCCCCCCACCGGATACGGTACTGGATGGTATCTCCCTCGGGGTCGCTGGATACTATCTGAAAGGTGTGGATGATGTCGATCTTTCCAATTTCCTCGCCATGCACCTCGGGAATCGACGGCGGAAGTTCCACTTCAGTGAGCGGAAGTTCACCGGGATAATCATCAAATAGCTGCGGTCTCATGCCCGTATTTTCCCGTATAAGCGGCTCTGCATACCGGAATGCCTCCTCGGCGGAACAGATGCCGTCGCCGTTTTCATCGCCGTATCCCTGCATCCCCCTTATCAGAAAATGGGAGAAATATGAGCCATAGGAGGTGTCCTCTTCAGGAACCGAGGTCATCACCACCCTGTTTCTCCCCTGCAAATCCACCGCCAGTTCGCGCGCAAAATCAGCCTCTTTTGCGTAACTCCAGTTATCATTGAATCCCCCGCTGTGGCAGCTGTCGACAATGACGCACAGTCCGCTGCACTCAATCCGATTCAGATGATAATTGATAACATCATCGGTTAAAATGCCGAAGGGGTTGGCCAGTGGCTCCCAGCTCCATGGGCTCTGGAAGGGAAGGAAGCCGCGGTAGCATGCCAGCGCCTCGTCCATGCCGTCCTGCTCGTCAAAGGGTGGCAGGTCCCACAAAATGGGGAATCCGTGGGTGGTGAGATACACCAGGCACACATCATTTTCATCCGCCATCTTGCTGAGCCATCTGAATCCCTGGAGAATATTTACCACTGTGGCATTCTCACGGGTGATGAGTTTTATGTGACTTTCCTCCCATCTCTCAGAGACGGTGAGTGTGTGGTAAAGATCATCCACCTCCACCAGCATGGAAGGACGGTCCATATCCGGGTTGTTGGCATACACACCAACGGCAACGAGCAGTGCCCAGTACTCAGTGTCATCCACAGGTGTCCCGGAAACTGCATGGGTGGTTTCAGGAACATCTTCAGTCATCCGTTCCGTGGAAGAATCATCGCTCATCTCATATGATACGGCAGGTACTAAAAGGAGCAGGGAAATGAGTATCGCCATCTTTTTCATGATATTACCTCATCTAATGGATTGCATCATGATTTATAAATGCTGCTGCTCATTCTGACATTGCCAAGATAAGAAAAGCAAAGATGGTACCCGTGCTCATCCGAGCGAGAGGGGGAAATACCGGGTGAATACACCTCATACACTGAAGCTGCCGCTCGTACCATCTTTCATAAGAACATGCAGGAATGGCATAGAGGGCGGTTAACTCAACAGTTTCCTTCATCCTCAAGATAATCCAAACCGTTTTAAAGGGGCATTCCTTTAAAAGCAAATGGACGAATTAATCGAGCGTGCGCATGAAGCTGTGGATGCCATTGACCGCCGGGTAAAACAGGAGAGAAGAGAGCATTTCGGAAAGGAGGTCGCCATGGGGGCAGATGGCACTCCCACCGCTCATATTGATAAGATTGCCGAGGAAGTGGCCCTTGAGGTGATCGGAAAGGAGGCAAACATTCTCTCCGAGGAAATCGGCTATATTGACAACGGAAAGGAGTATACCGTCAT
>QMSU01000174.1 GCA_003650975.1 Thermoplasmata archaeon | reverse complement strand
TAATTTTACCGCCTTTTTGAGACCGTACCAGCCACCGCCCACACTCCTTATGGTCTTTGCCATGGAGGCAAAATCTATTTTGGAGAGGATGAACCACAGGACGAATCCCGAAAGTATCGCCATGAGCGGCACAAGGTCATTGAGAAAACGTCCGGCTACGGAAAGAAGCCATGCCTCTATGAGAAACCATGTGATCATGAACAGGTAGTCCTTCCGCAACCCCTTTTTGTAGTACCGGTAGAGCACCAGTAAAAACCCGAACCATCCAAGTAAATATACCACCGGCCCGAAGGACATGACCGTTTTACTGAAATCAAAGGATGCTGCCTCCGCAATGGTGAGGGAGACCTTGCTTCCGTATATTCCACTCCCGAAAATCAGGTTTCCTATCTGCGCAAAGGGCTGAAGGAGAGCATTTGTGGTATCTCTGATAAAGTAGAGAAACACCAGCGATACGCCGCCTATGCCGAACAGCGTGGGCACCGATATGAGCCACGGGAGATTTTTCTTTCCGAGCCAGAGATATATGGCGCTGAATACGGCAACGGCCACAGGAATAATGAGATGGATGGTGGGTGAAAACCCGTGCCTCACAAAGAGTACGGGGAATGATATGAGGTATCCCGTGAAGAGGGCCACAAGCACACTCCTCACGGTATCAATGGCTATTTTTTTGGTGAGAATGTCCACAATCATCTGCACCACGGCATATACGGCAACCACCGCATATATGTACTGTGAGGACACCCATGTCATGGTGATGGAGGCAATAAAAACTCCGGAAAGGGCTGCATAGAGCATTGATTTCCTCGGATGTTTTTCCCTGATGCTCATCATCAGAAACATTATGGTCACTGTGGAGAGCAGCAATATAAAAGAGTCATGGTCGTAGAGGGAGAATGCGGAGCCGTGTCCCGAACCCAGGTGGATGGGAATCAGTGGAACAAGCCACGCTCCTATTATCCCCGCCTTCCGGCTGAAAAGCATGGCGCCGATGAAATACACCGGTATGACCAGCAGCGCTCCATAGAGGGCCGGTAAAAATTGCATTGCGTAGCCGAGGCCATCCACCTCACCCATGAAAAGCGACATCAATTTCCCCGTACCGATGGCTATCATATTGAAGAGAGGAGGTCTTCCTCCTGTACCACCCAGGGGATAATTGAGCAGCGGGTCAAGGCCACCGTGTTCCCCGCCCATGAAGGGATACTGTCCGGTGTCTGCGGTGGTTTCCACCAGCCTCATATTATAGTACGGGTCAGGGCCTGCCAGATAAAACTTATCGGCGAGCGTCTGACCGTCTTCATTGATTGCAACATCTGAGGTAAGGTTAAAGTAGGTGTTCAAGAATAGTACCATCAGCAGTGCGGCTCCCACAAATAATGCATCTGTCTTTTTCATCGTGCTCAGGTTGGATAGGCGTTTGCAAATAAATATTTTGTGGTAATGCATCTTTCCAGATGAATGAAGGAGCAGTGCCCAGTTTTTTAACGCATCATTTAAAACTTGAGGAATCATATCAGCGGCACCTGCCGGGTCACTCACCGGCGCATGACGCACAGTTCAACATTTTCTTGATGCGTTAAGAAATGTTTATGTACTGCTACTTTATAACTGTGAACATTATGAATTATCTCCTGCTCATCCTGGCCATTCTCGTTGCGTTCGCCTACGGCATGTTATTTGCCCTCTGGCTCATTTTTGCCCGCACTGCAAGCAGGGTGGCCAGACTGCTGGAACGATTCACCGGCGAGGCGGTAAGCCTGGAGGAGGTGTACCAGACCCTGAGAAATATCCTTGATAATGCATATGAAGAAATGCAAAGGGAGCAAAATGAGAATTCAAAAACTGATAGCTGATGCCTACGAACAGGTGCACAGAATATGGCACAATCTGGGCTATCTTTATAAATTTCTGGTGTTCATCACACCGTTTCTCACCATTGCCTTCTACTTTGCGTTTGTATTCGATTATCTCCCATCGGATGCGGCGGGCAAGTACGGTGGTTTGGTACTTGCTTATTTTTTCCCGCCTGCGGGAAAGGAATCGGTGATACCCCTCATGCTCACGGAAAATTCGCTGGGGCCCGCACTTCCTGCATGGATTGTAGTGAGCACCACTATCCTCCTGGATGTGATCAGTTCTGCCATACTCTCATACAGCTGGTGGTTTGCCGAAATCATCATACGTTATGTCCCTCTGCTCGACAGGGGATACGACGCCCTTCAGAGAAAGGCGGAGAAATACCGGAAAAAGAAACTGCTCACGGTGAGCCTTCTCCTCTTCATGATAATTCCCTTTCAGGGGACAGGTGGCATAAGCACCACCATTGTGGCACGACTTCTCGGGGTGCGGGCGAGAAAGACGGTCATGATTGTGTTTGCCGGGTCCACCATCACCACAACGCTGTGGACCATGTGGTGGCTCGGCTTTTTCAAATTTCTATAGCATGGGGAAAACGAAAGAAGGCATGTGCACCTCCCCACAGTTGCATAGGCATTTCTGAAGTGCCCTTGTGCCAACATATTTAAATGATGTGCTTTTACCCTTTCATGGCCGTAAAATTCGAGGACCTGCCGCCACAGGTGCAGAATCAGTTGAAACAGATGCAGCAGCTGCAGCAACAGCTGGAGATGCTCGTGCAGCAGCGTTTGCAGCTGGACGTGCGACTCAGGGAAACGGAAAATGCACTGGAAGAGCTGAACAAACTTGAAGATGGTTCACTCATCTACAAAACCATTGGCAATCTCATAATAAAGGCGGACAGGGAAACGGTGCTCAAAGAACTGCAGGAGGAAAAGGAGTCCTCAGAACTCAGAAAGAAAACACTGGAGGGCCAGGAGACCAAAATAAAGGAGAAACTTGAGGAACTCCAGACCAAGATTCAGGAAGCACTGAGGAAATAGTTATTCTATGACAATGGCTGCATATCCCACACAGTAGGTGCCCGGCGCCACGTCATATGAGGTGGCATATCTCAACAGCCGTGCACCGGTTGCCTTTCCCTTCAGTGCTTGAAGCATGGCTGCCACCGCTCCGTAGCCACACATGGTTATCCCGTATCGCCGGACGGTTTCCACAAGTCCCTTTGCATCAAGATTCAGGATTTCACCGATTGCCATCATGTCCTTCTTCTTCACCTGTTCGTCCACCTCCCGTTCTGAAGGAAAACCGGAAAAATCCACATGCGAAAAGTCGCTGCTCGCAATGAACAGTACGTCGTCTGCCTGTGAAAGGATATCTCCCACTTCCCTGACAATATCCCATTCCTGCCACCCGATGCACACCGGAATAAATGAGAAGTCATTGCTCAAAAACTGGAGGAACGGAAGCTGCACTTCTATGGAATGCTCGTACTGGTGAGCAATCTCATCATTCTCAATGATGCCGGTGCAGTATTTTTTTGCATCGTCTGCGATGGGGACCGTTCCCAGCGGGGTCTCCCATTCGCCATCGGTCATTATTGCCACCGTAGTGCCGATGCCCTGATGGTTTGGTCCGAGAATGATGCATTTTCTCGGGAAGCCGTCGCGGGCGATTTCGCGATATGCACAGGCAGCGACATATCCGGAATATTCATATCCCGCATGGGGGACCACGATCCCTTTGATTTTTCCCGCGCCCCGTTTCACCTCAGGAAGCGCCCCGGTTCCCTTGAGAAAACAGTTTTTTATCTCTTTCATGAGCCTCTCCCGCTCTCCCTCATAGAAATGTCCGGCCACGACCGCTTTGCGAATCATGATATTAAACCCC
>QMSU01000173.1 GCA_003650975.1 Thermoplasmata archaeon | reverse complement strand
TTCCGCTCGGTGAAAACAGAGAATGACAGCTGGAGTGAACCGGAGGAAATCATTTCACAGTTTGCCGGTGAACCCGCACTTGATGCACAGGGAAACGTCTATTTTGTCCACCATTTCTTCAGCAGTGACATGCACATGATTGAGGCGGACATTTACGTTGCGCACCGGAAATGAAGTTTCATTCGAGACCCTCAACTTTAGCACCACCGTTCTATGCTCCGGATACTGGCCATTGGAAAGAAATGTTTCCCAGAATCGCCTGATTCTCCGGTCGACGAGTGAAAAGAACCGTTCAACCATATTCCGGGGATCGAAACAAGACCACCGAGTATGTGAAACCTAATCTTTTGGGTGCCCATGGATACCACATGCCACCATCGACAAATACTCTCGGTAGTTTCCCTTTACAAACCCGTTTCACTCGTCCGAGAAATCGTATCGCTTCCACATAACTTCTCTCCGTCGTTGCCATCACGGAAATTACCTGTTCATCATCGAGATCAACGGCTGCCCAAAGATACAGGTAGATATCTCCTCTCTTGATGATCTTTTCATCCACGGCAATGCGTTTTCGCTCCTTTTTTGCCACTGTGTGAGAAAATAGTTCTCTCCCCTTTAATATCCATTTTCCCACTTCTTCATAACTCACACCCAGAAACAACCCTGTTGTTTCGCACGAGAGACCGCACGGTACAACAGTATTCCCATTGCTCGCTCTTCATCGGTCTTTTACGATATACAAAAAAGAGTATGGATACCCCTCCACACATGATCAATTCCATGTGGGGGTTCCTATTGTATTTGCAGAATTTCTTAAGTTTTGGGTCTCCATTTTCACAGGTATTTAGTCCTCCCTCACTTTCTCAAATCTACCTGTTTTTTTGTTCTTACGACAATTATCCCAATTGAAATAGCGTCCGTTCATAGCAATATATACGCCTGACGGTAAAATCTGAACAAAAGAAAGTGCGCTTCCTAAATTAAAAAGACCATCAGAGCTACCAAATTTGTATGGAATCATTGCTCCCGTTAAAACGATTGTTTTATCCTTGATTTTTTCAGCGAGTGCTCTGGCGGTATCTACCATAGTATCGGTGCCGTGAGTTATGATAATTCTATTTTCTTTTGCTTTAATGCAGCTTTCTGCAATAATTTCGCGATGCTCTTCAGTCATATCCAAACTATCAATCATCATTAAAGTTGTAATATCAACTTTTAGGGTGCAACGACCGAGTGCGAGCAGTTCTGACAGGTGTGTATCCTTGAAATAGAGTTCTCCAGTTAGTTCATTATACTCTTTATCGAAAGTTCCGCCGGTTACAAAGATTTTAATGGTCATATCTTCACCCATTACTTTACGATTAATAAAGGTTACTTTTAATAAAACATCCACGTGCTTGAGTAGGCGATCCATGAAGGATGGCAGGGTGGTTACTCCTACTCCACCCTCACCTCAACCTCATTTTCCTCTTCAGCAATCCATGGAAGTTCTATTTTCACATGGGCGTTCGGTTTGATGGTGATTCCCTCTATCCTGTTTTTCTCCTTTCCGTTCACAAAGAGTATCACTTTTTTGTTTTCTGCTGTCTTTTCGCCCACGTTTTCTATGGTAACGGTGGTCACCACCCGTTCTCCTTCTCCGAATTCTTCAGGTTCATGAGTTATCTCTGTCTGAAGTCGTTCCTCTGGTTCTCTCAGCGTGATGAGGAGATTCAACCGTTCGCTCTTGCCCTTCTGAGGTGTTGCCACCACATCCAGTGATGTCCATTCGTCCAGTGGACTGTCCTCCGGTATCTGCACCTCCAGTGTCACCTCTGCTTCATCACCGCCGTCAATGACCACCTCCTCCTGGCTCAGCTCGGCCTTCCATTTTTCCGGTATCCTTCCTTCCACCTTCAGCCGGTACCGCTGCTTCCCCTTCTCGGTTTTTTCGAGAGGATTTATGAGGCGTACAGTGAACGCCACCTGTGCACCAGGTGCCACCTCCGCCACCCGCTCATCACACTCGAGAAGTACCATCTTCTGGGCGGTTCTGCCGAGATAGTATGCGAGGATGAGGATGACAACCACGCCGACAATGAAGAGGATCCAGAATATGGTGGTCATGAAGTTGCTTCCGCCTCCGGAAGGAGCCGTATACACCACGCGGAGGGTTGAGGTGGCGGTGCTTTCCTCGTCGGAATTTCTTGATTGCGCAGTGAGTCCCACCACCTGCGTGGTGCCGTTGGTGGCATTTTCTGGAACGGTGACGGACACCGATACCTGCTCGCTCTCCCCCACATCCAGTGAAACACTGTTTCTGTCAGGTGCTCCTCCCCAGATACAGGTGACAAACAGGTCATAGGTATCGTACAGATCACCGGTGTTTTCCACCAGAAACTCGAAGGTCACCTGCTCCCCAGGTTCAGCCTCAAGGGAATTATAGAGTGCCTCCACCGTCACCCCGTATTCCGGAGGGGCCACAGAGGTGTTGAGCCAGAGGGAGTCGCTGCCTGTGGTGCCGGTGGCAGTGATGGTTATGTTGAGATAGTCTCCTTCGGTTGCATTTGCTGGAGGGGTTACCGTCACGTCTGTATAACTGAAGGATTGTGCGGCAACCGTGAGCTGGGAATCTCCTGTATTAACGGTCCAGTCACCCCCTGTATAGCTGGAGGCGATGGTGATCGTATCCTGCTGGTCGCCGTTGTTGTAGACGATGAGCGTGTATATTGCATCCTCTCCCGGTCTCACCTCCTTTTCAGGGCTGAAACACTGAAGGCTGATGCCCTCCCCGGTGATATTGAACGGAATCAGCACGTATGATTTTGTGTAGGAAGCATCGTACAGCACATTGGTGGAGAAGAACGGTGAGAATATGCTGAATGGGAAATAGGAGAGTATGTCAAAGGTTTTTTCTATTTTCACCCCAAGAGAATGTCCCGCCGAAACCACATACTCAATGTTATCGAGTTTAAAGGTGGTTGATTTCAGCGTCTCGTTTCTGATGAACACAAGCGGTGTGGGACGGGTGGCGCCGATGACCTCCACGTTGCCCGATGGAGCCACATCAATAAGCGATGCCTTTATGATTTTAACCTGAATGGGCAGAAGCTCCGGCCGGATGAAATCAGCCTCTATGAATATCGTGATGCTCACATCGCCATTGATCTTTGTATCCGCGCTGAACGGCATGGTTGCCCACAGTGCCGGCTGCTCATCGAGATTGATGTACGAGGAAAAGGTGTCGGTGGGCTGGGAGTAGTCCAGAAGTTTAAATCCTTCATGCTCCGGATGGTCCGTATCGCTGAAATAATAGTATGTATTCTCAGCCGCTGCAGATACAGTAAATGAGAGTAAGAGCAGTATAATAAGCAATCTTTTCATATAAAAGGAAATATCAAATGCTTATATAGATTTTGTTGTGACCCCCGGCGCATGTTCGAAAGAACGTTTTTAAATGGTTCCGCATTTCAGGCACATGATAACCGGAAATGAGACAGCACCTGTCATAAAAACTGTTCCTGGAGAAAATGCAAAAAAAATCATCGAGAAAGATGGTTCATATCTGGCAACGACCACCAAGGCGGCCCCCGCCGCCGTGAAGGAGGCAAGGGGGATAGTGTTTGAGGATGTGGACGGCAACATATTTTTCGATTTCACCTCAGGGGTTGGAGTTGTCAACGTGGGACACTGCCATCCAGAGGTGGTGAAGGCCATACAGCAGCAGGCGGAGAAATTCATCCATTTTGCCGGCACTGACTTTTACTACAGTGTGCAGGCAGAACTGGCACAGAAACTGACA
>QMSU01000172.1 GCA_003650975.1 Thermoplasmata archaeon | reverse complement strand
GGTGGAGCCGTGCAGACAGGCGCTCAAGGATGCAAAACTATCTCCGGACGACATAGACCATGTGGTGCTGGTGGGCGGTACCACCCGCATCCCCTATGTGCGCAGGGTCGTTGAGGACATTTTCGGGAAAAAGCCGGAAACGGGGGTTGACCCCATGGAATGCGTGGCATTCGGTGCAGCAATACAGGCGGGTATCATGAGCGGCGACCTGGAAAAGGATATTGTGCTGCTCGACGTGACACCCCTCACCCTCAGCATTGAAACGCTAGGGGGCGTGGCGACACCATTGATAGAGCGGAACACCACCATCCCCACCAAGAAAAGCAAGATTTTCACCACCGCTGCGGACAACCAGACCAGCGTGGAGATTCATGTGGTACAGGGCGAGCGACCCATGGCCGCTGACAACAAGAGTCTGGGAAGATTCACTCTCACCGGCATCCCTCCGGCGCCGCGGGGCATCCCTCAGATTGAGGTGACTTTTGACATTGATGCAAACGGCATCCTGCATGTGTCGGCGAAGGACACGGCAACCGGAAAGCAGCAGTCAATCACCATCACCGGCTCCACCAAGCTTACCGATGAAGAGATAGAGCGAATGCGGAAGGAGGCGGAGGAGCATGCCGAGGAGGACAGAAAAAAGAAGGAGCGCATTGAAATCCGCAACAATGCGGAGACACTTGCATACAGCACGGAGAAAACCCTCGAGGAACTGAAGGAAAAGGTTTCCCGGGAGAAAAGGGAGAGGGTTGAGCAGGTGCTGAAGGAGCTGAAAGAGGCGCTCGAAAAGGACGACTTTGATGCCATGAAGCAAAAAAGCGAGGAGCTGACAAAGGCGGTGGGTGAAATGGCAGCAGAAGCCTATCAGAAGACGCAATCCTCACAGGAAACACAGCAGCAGGGGAGGTCCGATTCCGTGGATACGGACTATGAAGTGAAAGAATGAAAAGGGACTACTATGAGGTCCTCGGCGTTTCAAGGGATGCGAGCAAAGCGGAAATAAAAAAGGCATACCGTCGCCTTGCCCTCAAATATCATCCCGACAAGAGTTCTGACCCCGATGCAGAGGAGAAATTCAAGGAGATTTCAGAGGCATATGCCGTGCTCTCCGATGATGAGAAACGGCGGCAGTATGACCGGTTCGGGCATGCGGGCATTGACGGGCGCTACTCATATGAGGACATATTCAGGGGCGCGGACTTTTCCGACATATTCCGCGACATCGGTTTTGATTTCGGCTTCAATGACCTCTTCGAGCGATTCTTCGGCGGATTCGGCGGCGGTTTCAGGGAACGGAAGCAGAGACGGGGCAGGGACATTGTCTATGCGATTTCCATTACCCTTGAGGATGCCTATTTCGGGCGGAAAAGGGAGTTTTTCATTGAGCGGAATGAACGATGCCCCTCGTGCAGCGGGACCGGTGCAGCCGATTACAGCAAGGTGAT
This sequence comes from Thermoplasmata archaeon, assembly GCA_003650975.1. Taxonomy (GTDB): domain Archaea; phylum Thermoplasmatota; class E2; order UBA202; family JdFR-43; genus B78-G9. The sequence continues at coordinate 2,337 of QMSU01000172.1, read as the reverse complement.
GCCCTGTTCTGCATGCAATGGGAGCGGCCAGGTGCGACACACGCAGCGCACACCCTTTGGCCAGTTCACCCAGATTACCGTCTGCCCCAGCTGCCACGGGGAGGGAAACATCATACAGAATCCGTGCAGGGAATGCAGTGGCACAGGAGTGCAACGAAAACGAAGGAAAATAAAGGTGACCATACCAAAGGGAATAGAGGACGGCATGCATCTCCGTCTCGCAGGTGAAGGTGAGGCGGGCCCCAACGGGGCACCGCCCGGCGACTTATATCTGGAGGTGCATATAGAGGAGCACGAGAAATTCACACGCGTGGGAAGGGACCTCTACACCACCAAAACAATATCCTATCCCGAGGCTGTTCTCGGAAGTGAGGTTACTGTTGAAACGTTGGAGGGAACAGAAACACTCACCATACCGGCAGGCACTCAGCCTGGAACGGTATTTGTGATAAAGGGGAAGGGCATGCCGGACATGCACCGAAAACGGGGAGATCTGAAGGTGAAGGTGGATATTGCGGTGCCGAAAAAACTCTCCTCAAAGGAAAGGGAACTCATCGCGCAGCTCGCCGAGGAGATGAGGGTGCCGCTGAAAAAATCCCGCTGGCGCAGATGATGTTTCAAAAAATATTTAAACATTGGTAAGTTATAGATGCAATATATGAAAATTCCCAGATGGAAACGGGCCGAGTTTGAAGAGATAGAGTATGAACCAAAGAGCATACGTGAACTTTTAAAGGAAATGAAAAATATCAGCGAGCTCATTGTGGATCTGGCCTACTCCGCCATCCTTTTTAACAACACAGATATTGCCGAGGAGGTGAAATATCTGGAGGTGCGTATGGACAAACTCAATTATGAGATACGCATATCGGCGATGCTTGCCAGTCGCACCGTTGAGGATGCGGAAAAGATGGCGGGTATTCTCCAGATTGCTCAGGCCTCAGACACCATTTCCAATGCCGCCGGAGATATAGTGAAACTTCTCTCATACAAGATCACACATCCCATTCTCCCGCATCTCATAAAGGAGTCCGATGAAATTATCCGTAAAATAACCATGGACAGAGCATCATCCGCCGCAGGGAAAACCATAAGCGAGCTCAAAATTGCCTCAAAAACAGGGGTGAGAATACTGGCGATACGGAGAAACAAGAGGTGGATTTACGGACCGAAGGGCAACGTACGGCTGGCAAAGGGGGATACGCTGGTGTGCATTGGGCCCGACGAGGGCATACGGGAGCTCACCAAACTGCTGAAGGGTGATATCGGGGTGCTTGAATGAGTGAGAAGGAAGCGGAGAATATTCTTCTGGAACTCAAGGAGAAGGCGGAACTCATGGTGGACCTTGCCTATTCTTCCGTTATCTATGACAACAAAAAACTCGCCGAGGAGGTGTATGAACTCGAAAATTTCGTGGACGGATTGAACGAGAATCTCCAGAAACTGGCGGTCAGTGACGCAGTGGCGGGTGAGCTGGATGTCAATGAGGTGGTGGCAGTCCTCAAGCTCGGTGCCTTTTCTGAGGCAATAGCCGATGCCGCACGAGAGATTGCAGATGTGGAACTCCGCGATGTGGAACTTCACCCGATCATACGGGAAAGTGTGATGGAATCCGAGGAGGTGCTGGTGCGGGTGCGGGTGACAGAACAATCACCGCTTGCCGGACGTACGCTGGGAGATATGCGGCTTGCCTCTGAAACAGGAATGTGGGTAATAGCGATAAAAAGAGGAAACCGATGGATGTACGACCCGGATAAACATGTGGAGATAAAAGCAAATGATGTGCTTTTTGTGCGGGGGGCAAAGGAGGGCATGGAGCATTTCATCGCCCTTGCAAAGGGAGAGGAAAAAGAAATTTAATCCCGTTGTGATTCAGGTTTCATGCGGCATCGGTTGATACGGAGCGTATTCAGGGAATTGTTCGGGGCGAGCAGGCTGGAGAAGGTGGTACTGTTCATTCCCTTTATCGTACTCATTATTGATGCCGATATTTTTTACTATGCGTGGCGGCATGGCGAACAGTCCATTCTCACCGCCTCCGCGTTTGTGTTAATTCTCTCCATTCTTGAAATCCTTGCTGTGGTGGAGGAGCTACATAAACATCTGAGCATAACCCGAAGAAGGGAACAGCTGGAGGAAAAATTACGGGGGATCGTGGAAGAGATGGACCGTCCCACAGTAAGAAAGGTGATGGACGCATTTATGAAAAAATATCCTGATGAGTACCGGGTGAGCGAGGTCTATCATGCTGCATGTGACATGCTGGTGGAGTTAAGGAAGTCGTGAATACACCTTTTCTATTAGGTGACGGAGGGTTATTTCTCCCACAAGTTTTTT
>QMSU01000171.1 GCA_003650975.1 Thermoplasmata archaeon | reverse complement strand
GCCCTCATATGATTTTATGATTTATCCATACGATGCAGTGGTGCTGCGGGTGGCAAATGCAGGCTCATTTGTGGAAACGGCGATGCTCCTGCAGGATCGATTGGTTACGCTTTTCAAAAATGCGCAGAATGTGGTGAATCATGTGGTGTGGAGCAGTTTGAACGCAACGAGTGCATCGGAACTCTCCGCACTGATAGGTGGTGACATCATGCCCACCGGGAGTGTGGTGAGCAGATGGAATGTGAGCACCGGCTCGTTCGACAGTTATGTGGTGGGCATTTCTCCCCCCTCTTACGACTTCAGTATAGGGCCCGGTGATTGTATTGTGTTGAGAATCGCAAATAGTGGTGAATTTATGATAGAGGTGTTGAAATGAGAAAGATAAAAGGTGTACTGGTGGTGATGCTCCTTTTTGCGAGCATAACCGGTGTGGTGAACGTGGGAAATGCGCTGGATCAGCCCTTTCCTGTCACCGGTAATATAAAGAACTCCAGCGGGAGCTATATTCCCGCGGGTGTGAGCGTGACGGTGAAGGATATCACGAGAGGAACTCAGATGAGCGTCACCACGCAGAGTAATGGGTATTATCAGGCGGATTTGTTCAATCTGCCGGAATGTGCCGATGGCGACATAATTGAGGTGAGCTGTTCATATGCTGGAGAGGATAATGCCAAAACGTTCACCCTGGATGTTTCCGATACCTCAAAGCAGCTCAGCTTTTTCTTGGTGGGCGCCCCAGATGTGACAACGGATGCGGCAACTGGTATTTCCAGCAATTCGGCAACCCTGCACGGAGAACTTACTGCACTGAAAGACCTTGACAGCGGTGCGTGTGATGTATGGTTTGAGTGGGGAACCACAACCTCTTATGGACACACCACCACAAAGGTGACAAAGTACAGTCCGGCGTCCTTCTCGGCGTCACTATCGGGCCTTTCTCCGGATAAGACTTACCACTTCAGGGCGGTGGCACAGAACAGCAGGAAAACAAGTTACGGGGATGATATGTCATTTCACACCAGCTCCACTTCACCGTCGGTCACCACCAATACAGCAAGCAATATTGGGTATGCCACCGCAACCCTGAACGGATACCTGAACGCACCGGGTGCAAGCAACTGCGACGTATGGTTCGTCTACGATACAGTATCCCATGCAAGTATTGGCGACTATGCATTTTCAACATCGAAAGAAACGAAAACATCCGCATCCTCCTTTTCCCGAACCATCTCGGGACTTGCGGTGCAGACCACCTACTATTTCAGGGCTGTGGCAAAAAACGATGACTGGCCCGCGGTCATGGGAACCGAAAGAAGTTTCACCACCCAGATTATGTTCCCCTCGGTGGTCACAGGGGCGGCTCTCAACATCTCAAGCACTGCCGCCACACTTTCCGGAGAACTCACCGACATCGGTGGTGATGACACCTGTCAGGTATGGTTTGAGTACGGAGAAACATCTTCCTACGGGTACGCCACCGAACACCTGAACCTTTCCGCGGAGGGCACATTTGAAATCCAGATTGACGGCTTGGAACCGGGCACCACCTACCACTTCAGGGCGGTGGCACAGAACACTAGGGGTGTTTCATACGGTGATGATGGGATGTTCAACACCTCTGCGGTCATGGCCGCGGTGGAGACAGGAGCCATCGAATATGCCATAATCCTCAGGGCGAATGTCACGAGCCTTGGGGGGGATGAGAGCGGTGAGGCATGGTTCGAGTACTGGGAGGAAGGTCTTGAGAACGAGAGCATCCAGACGGAGAAAAAAACCATCACCCAGGAGGAGGAGGTGGAGGCGGTGATAACCGGGCTGAATGAAAACGCAACCTATTTCTACAGGGCCGCGGTGGAAAACAGCCAGGGCATTTCCTACGGAACGAACCTCTCCTTCAAAATGTTCTCCCTGCCCAGAGCACCTTCCATCGTGACGGTGAACGCCACTCCTTCATATACCAGTGCTCTCCTCTCTGCAAATGTGACCTCTTTCGGTGACAGCAATTCATGCTACGTGTGGTTCGAGTACTGGAACGGTGAGCGCTCCTCCACTTCCGTGAAGGTGGTGAATACAACCGGTCTATTCTATGAGGAAACACATGGACTGAATGAGGGGACACGTTATTACTACCGCGCCATAGCCGTTGGGGAGAATGGAAGAATTTCCTACGGGGGGGTGAAAAATTTCACCACCAATATCTCGGAGAATCATGAGCCGGTGATAACCCTCATCTCGCCTGAAAATGGATCCCATGTCGATATCTCGGTTTCTCTGGTTGCGGAGGTGTACGATGCGGATAACGACTCATTGAGCATCACCTTTTACTGGGAGAACGGAAGCGCCATCCATACGGTAAATGGAACTGGTGGCATGGTGAGCGTGGGGCTTCATCTGGCATACGCCAGCGAATACGGCTGGTACGTGGTTGCGCATGACGGGAAAAGCGAGGTTACCTCGGCCACCCGCCATTTTTCAACAATTGAGCGGACAGTGGTAAATTTCAGCCACTCGTATGCCTTTGTGAATGAAGCGGTGTTTTTCAATGACACCTCCATTGGGGATATAGAACAGTGGTTCTGGGATTTCGGCGACGGGAACGTGAGCCACGAGAAAAATGCAACACACATATATGCCATGGCGGGTACATACACTGTTAATTTATCAGTAATTGATACATACGCAAATACGCGGTATGTCACAAAGGAGGTGGAGGTATGGCAGAGGGGGGATGCAAATATGGACGGTGCAATAAATGCACTGGACATCACGAGAATAAAACGCATACACGAAGGACTGGATGACATGACCGATTATCCGCCTGCAGATGCAAATAATGACGGAGTGGTGAATGACCAGGACGTAGCGCTGGTGATACAGAAGATTCTGGGATTGGCATGAAAAAAGAAATCATTATCTTACTGTTTCTGTTCGGAATGGCCAGCGCAATGATGGCAGAGGGAGAAAATGCTGAAATATCTCTCTCCGCACCCAGCGTGGTGGCGGTGGGAAAGGAGATATCTGTTTCCATCCTAGTGCATAATGTTTCAAATTTGAATGCGGCGAACTATTCCATACACTACAATTCCTCGCTCCTGCAGATACTGCATATCAGCAACGGCAGCATAAACGGGACAGAACTGCCCTGCATCAGCGTCACAGAGGACGGTGTGTGCAGGGTGGTCCAGCAGATGGAGGGATTGAACGTGGTGAGCGGGTCCGGCTACCTGGTGAACATCACCTTTTCATGTACTGGAGAGGGTGCAGGTGCCATTACGATAACGGGAAATCTGAGCAATGCCGGGGGGGATGAGATACCTGCCACCTGGTGCGGTGTGAACATCACCGCAACGTCAATACTCCTGTACGTGGATGTGCCGGATGCCTCAGGGGGCAACTTCTCCGCCTTCGTGAGAATGACCAATGTGAGCACCCTGGGCGGCATAAACCTTGACTTCACCTATGACAGCACCATCCTCTCTCTCAGCAACGTGGAGAATGGAATCATGGGCGGAAAGGAAGTGAACATATCCTACACACACGTGAGTGAGAATACCCTCCGGATTGTGGGCATCACCAATGCGAGCGGAAACGGTTCCATTGTGAAAATGGAATTCACACCAACGAGCGCCGGCATTGCATCGTTCAATATCACAAACGTCACCATAAGCGACGCGGAGGCCCAACCCATCGTTGCATACATAGAAAATAAGAGCATGCTCGTACAGTCGAATCCTCCGGTGGCCCAGTTCACCCATGAACCGGCATCACCCACCGACCTTGATACGGTGTGGTTCAATGGAAG
>QMSU01000170.1 GCA_003650975.1 Thermoplasmata archaeon | reverse complement strand
TCATGTGCCGGGTAAAACGGTATGCACATGCACAGGATGAGAATCACCACCATGATGGTTTTCATAAGAGTGAATGGGGGAATCGTTTAAAAATGTGCTCAGGGCGGCATCTTTCCATTATTCCTGCGATTTCCTTTTCTCCCTCAGTTTTTCCCGTGTATAGGGGAGGAGCCCGCCCGCCCTTCTGATGGCAAGAATCTCCTCCGGTAGGGGCGGAAAGGTGAACCGTTTCCCCCCCACAGAGAGCTCGCCCCGCTCCACATCCAGCAGTATCTCGTCGCCCTCACGGTATGCATGCACGGCCCCGGGGCATTCTATGAGTATCAAACCCTGATTTATCGCCGCACGGTAGAATATCCGCGCAAAGGACTCCGCGATGATGGCACGGATGCCCGCCGCCCTGAGGCCCACCACCGGCTGTTCCCTGCTGGAGCCGCATCCGAAATTCTTTCCGGCAATGATGATGTCCCCCTCCCTCACCTCAGAGGCAAATGAGGGGTCAAGGTCCTCCAGCAGGTGGGGTTTTATCTCCTCGGGCGTTGCACAGGTGTAGGTGTATTTCCCCGGGAAGAGCTGGTCGGTGTTGATGTCATCGCCGTAGCGCCACACCCTCATGTTCCCACCTCCCGCGGGTCGGTGATGACGCCGGTGAGTGCGGATGCCGCAACGGTTGCGGGGCTTGCAAGGTATATTTCCGCCTCCCTGCATCCCATGCGCCCCCTGAAGTTGCGGTTGGCAGTGGAGAGGCATCGCTCGCCGGGGGCAAGTACGCCCTGATGGGCACCCAGACAGGGGCCGCATCCCGGCGGAAGTATCATGCCCCCTGCCCTGCTGAGTATCTCAATGATTCCCTCCCTGAGTGCTGCATGGAACACCTCACGTGATGCGGGGAGGACAATGAGCCGGGTGTGTTTCGCAATGGTTTTCCCTTTGAGTATTTCTGCGGCAACCCGCAGATCGGAGAGCCTGCCGTTGGTGCAGGTGCCGATGAAGCACTGGTCTATCTCAATGCCGGCCACCTCTCCCACCGGTTTCACGTTGTCCACCCGGTGGGGGCATGCCACCTCCGGTTCAATCCCGGAGAGGTCATATCGCAATTCCCTCCTATACAGGGCCTCCTCATCGGCCCACACCGCTTCATATGAGGTGCGATCCACACGTGAATCGAGAAACCTGCGGGTGATATCATCAACGGGGAATACCGCCACCTTTGCCCCCATCTCGACGCCCATGTTGGCCATGGTGAAGCGCTCCTCGATGGAGAGTGATGCGAGGTTGCCGTGGAACTCCACGGAGCAGTAATTTGCACCGTCGGCACCGATATCCCCTATTATGTGCAGTATGACATCCTTTGCGGAAACCATCGGTCCCACCGTGCCCTCAAGGGTGATTTTTATGCTCTCGGGGACCTTCAGCCATGTCTCGCCGGTGAGCATGAGCGCAGCGGCCTCCGTACGGTCTATACCGGAGGCAAAGGCACCCACGGCTCCGTACGAGCAGGTGTGGGAATCGCTGCCCAGCACCACCATGCCCGGAAGGGCGAGCCCGCGCTCGAACACCACCTGATGGCAGATGCCCGTTCCTGCATCGAAGAAATGGGTGATACCGAATTGTTTCACAAATTCCCGTATTTTTTTGTGGTTTGCTGCAGTCTTTTCGCTTGCCGCCGGCACCACATGATCTATCACAATAACCGGCAGCTCAGGATTCACAATGCCGTACTCATCAAGCTCCGGGCCTATCTTTCCGATGATTGCCGCCGTGTTGTCGTGCGTCAGAAGATGATCGGGCTTCACCGTCACAATCTGCCCCGGCACCACCTCGCTCACGCCTGCTTTTTTGGCCAGCACCTTTTCAGCAAATGTTTTTCCCATGTGCACCACCGCCGCACCATGCATTACATGTGCAGACATAATAGTGGTTTGCCTATTAATACGTGACGCACCTGTGGGGTGAAGGGATGGTGTTTCCATAAGGGAAGGGAGATACTCGCAACAGTACCACATGCCTTTTTTCTTCATGATATTTTCATTCATGGATATTTGTTCATATGCTGTCTTTCAACGTTTTTCATACTCATGAAAGAACGTGTTTTCATAAGGCGCAATGAGCGCACTGATCGTAAGGCAAAATGAGGGGGTCTGACGAGTGGTGCTGCCCTTCTCGTTTTCCTTTTTCTCATCCAGCGCAATCACAACCATTTTATATGGTGCTAAAAATTGCTATCCATGCACATGGTGGTGAATGGATGCGTCCTGGAGGTGCTGAAGGGAGATATCACGAAGCAGGATGTGGACGCCATTGTCAATGCCGCCAACCGCTCTCTCACACCGGGCGGCGGGGTCTCCGGTGCCATCCACCGCGCCGCAGGTCCGGAACTGTGGGAGGAATGCCGCACACTTGGCGGATGCGCCACAGGGGAGGCAAAAATAACGAAAGGATACCTCCTTCCCGCACGGCACGTCATCCACACGGTGGGGCCCGTATACCGGGGAAGAAAGGAGGATGAGGCAGCGCTTGCCTCGTGCTATGAAAACTCCCTGAAGGTGGCCCTTGACCACGGTCTCACAACCGTGGCATTTCCTGCCATAAGCACCGGCATCTACGGGTATCCGCTCGATGAGGCGGCGCGGGTGGCATTGAAGGCGATTGTTTCATTTCTGCAGGAGCATCCCGGACTTGAAAGGGTGCGCATGGTGCTGTATGATGAGAGGGCGTACGAGGTGCACAAAGGAGTCCTGGATGAAATGAGGGGTGAACATGAACTCCCATGAAAAACTGGATGTATTGAAGAAGAACATCGGAACGCTTGGAAATGTGCTGGTTGCCTTTTCCGGAGGGGTCGATTCAACGTTTCTGCTGCACACATGCGTTGAGGTGCTGGGAAAGGATAATGTTCTCGCAGTGACTGCAATCTCTCCCACCTATCAGAAGGAAGAGGCGGAATGGGCAAAAAAATGTGCGGCATCCATCCAGGTGAGACATATCCTTATTCACACCCATGAAATGGAGAACAGGGAATTTGCGGAAAACACCAGGGAGCGATGTTATCTCTGCAAAAGGGAGCTGTTTTCCCGATTGAGGGCACTGGCAGAAAAATACAGCATACCCCATGTTCTCGAGGGCTCCAACATGGATGATGAGGGGGATTTCCGGCCGGGCATGAGGGCGGCGAGAGAACTTGACATCATAAGCCCGCTGAGGGATGCAGGACTCACCAAGGAGGACATCCGCACGCTATCAAAGGAAATGGGCCTTTCAACGCATGACAAACCATCGCAGGCATGTCTTGCCAGCAGATTCCCCTACGGGGAGCGGATTACCGAGGAAAAGCTTGCCATGGTGGCGGAGGCTGAAGCATTTTTAAGGAAACTCGGATTCACCACCGTGAGGGTACGGCATCACGGCGCGCTGGCACGGGTGGAGGTGGGAAGGGAGTACATGGGAAAAATGCTTGATGAGCACATGCGTGCCATGGTGGTGGACGAGCTGAAAAGGATTGGCTACACCTGGATATGCCTGGACCTTGCGGGATACCGGAGCGGAAGCATGAATGAGGTGCTGGATGACCATGAAGCGGTATGAGCGGCACGTGCTCCTTCCAGAAATCGGGGAGGAGGGGCAGAGGAAACTCCGTTCATCCACAGTCCTGGTGGTAGGCTGTGGAGGGCTTGGATGCACCATTGCCACCCTTCTTGTGAGGGCCGGCGTGGGGAAACTCGTGCTGGTTGATGACGATTGCGTTGAGATGGAAAATATCCACCGCCAGATACTGTTCGATGAGGAGGATGCGAGAAACGGCACACCGAAGGTTGTT
>QMSU01000169.1 GCA_003650975.1 Thermoplasmata archaeon | reverse complement strand
GTGATCGAGGTGCCCGGTAAGACCGTGCTTTACGGCACGGCCACGGCAATAGGCCACGATCCTGACACTAAGACTATAACTAGTACTAGCTGCACTGAGAGCCTTACGATGACCTTCACGCTTTGCAAGTGGAACACCATCGTGGGCACGGTCACCATCGGTGGCCAGCCTGCTGCGGGCTACAAGCTGGAGGCCGTCCGGAAGGACACGCTGGAGGTGGTTGATACCGACGTCACCACTGCCGCAGGTGTGTTCGCCCTGGAGAACTTCAGCGAGGATGTTGGGGGCTACAAGATCAACCTCTACAGCCCCAGCGATACGCTCATCTCCACCAAGGATGACATCGATGTCAGCGGCCACTGCGGCGCCACCGGCGTGCTCACCTATACGGACGGCGTCTGGACGTTGACTGGCTTCTAACCGCGCCAGCAGCTTCGCGGGCTGAGAGGTCCGAAAGCCACCGGGGGAAACCCCCGGTGGCTTTTTTTCTGTCAACGGATGGGGTGGGAGCTGTCAACGGATTGGGGGAACGGATTGAACGGATGAGTGGGGCAGTCGGGCGTAGGGGGCGCCCTCCGTCCCGCCCCTTGGTCTGTCAACGGATGGGGTAGAGGTGACAGTCACCTAAAGAAGGTGACTGTCACCTTGGGCATCTGCGGCTGCGGTATTGGGCCGCAGGCCATCCGTTGGGGGGCTGCCAGCGGATGGGTCGGATGGTTGGCTATGCGTTGGGGGACGTAGGGGCGCTCTCCGCCCCGTCCTCGCGCTCTTTGCGAAAGCGAGGGTTTGCCAAACGGGGATAGCGGTGCTATAATTCAAATTGTTGCGCGACTGCTTAGGCTAGGGAAATAGAACGCTGATGCCCGCGGATTTTGCGCAGATAAACGCAGATCAACTCAGAAACATCCGCGTAAATCGGCGCTTTATCAGCGTTTATCTGTGTGCTATTTGGCTCCCCCTGAGTAGTTACCAATTGCTTTTCGACCATCATCGAGAAAGGAGAACTGAGATGCGACGGCTATTTCTTCTGCTATGCCTTGCCCTTCTTTCGGCCGCCTTGACGGCCTGCGGCGGGGCGCCCAGCCCCACTCCCACGCCCACTCCCGCCATTGGATCCCACATCTTGCAGGGAAGCGTTTACTACCGCCAGGGGGACTACGAGCGAGCCATCTTCGAGTATACTCTGGCCATCCAGGCCAGGCCCGATTACGCCCCGGCCTATAACAACCGTGGGCTGGCCTACATCCACCTGGGGGACTTCGCGCGCGCCATCGCCGACTTCAGCAAGGCCATCGAGCTCAGCCCCGCTTACTTCGAGGCCTATAACAATCGGGGCACCGTCTATTGCCAGCGGGGCGAACTCGACCGGGCCATCGCCGACTTCAGCAAGGCCATCGAGCTCAAGCCCGATTATGCCGAGGCCTACAGCAATCGAGGAAGCGCCCGCGTCTACAAGGGCGACTACGAGGGGGGCCTCGCCGACTTCGACAAGGCCATCGAGCTCAAGCCCGACTACGTCGAGGCCTATTACAACCGCGGGCTGGCCTACATGCGCCAGGGCGACCCCGAGCGGGCCATGGCCGATTTCAACAAGGTCATTGAGCTCGATCCCAATTATGCCTTGGCCTACTATCACCGCGGGATCATCTACGCCGTCAACAAGAACCAGCCCCAGCAGGCCATCGCCAACTTCGACAAAACCATCGAGCTCAGGCCCGATTATGCCATGGCCTATTACAGCCGAGGGCTGGCCTACAAGCGCTTCGGGGAAAAGGAGAAGGCCATCGCCGACTTCGAGAAATTCCTGGAGTTGAGCCGCGATGAGAAATGGCGCAGCCAGGCGGAGGAGCACCTCCAAGAGTTGAAAGGCCAATAGCGCCGCCCGGCGGTTTTCAAGTTCGGTGAGCGATTTCCAGATGTCCAAGGGCCGTCCCAGGGGGAAACCCCGATCGAAGGAGAAGCACCGGAAGAGGGCCTGGGGGAGATATCTGCTTTGGACAGGCTACGCGGCCGCCATCCTGTTCCTCCTCTTCCTCATCTTCAGCACCATCGCCGCCCCCTCAGCAAATCCCACCCCCACGGCCACCTTGGCCTCCGAACCCGCCCGCAGGAAGGCGGCCATAGTGGATCAGGTGGGCTTGTCATATCCCAATCCGGAGTTCACCGAGAAAGCCCTGGCCTATCTGAAGGGGGCTGGGTTTGATGTGGAGGTCTGCAAAGCCGAAGATGTCACCGTCGAATTCTACAGGACCCTGCCTGCTCAGGGCTACGAGCTGATAGTCCTCCGAACCCACTCCACCAACATCGTCAACAAGACCCAGCGCGGCCCGGTGTTTCTCTTCACCTCGGAGGTTTACGACAAGCGCAGATATCGGCGGGAGCAACTGTTCAATCAAATCGGCTCGGCCAGGGTGCTCTATGACGAGGCCGCCCCCCTCTACTTTGCCATCATATCGGGATTTGTCAGGCAGGCCATGGTGGGCCGCTTCAAGGACACCTTGATCATCATCGGGGGGTGTCAGAGCCTGGGCACGTTGGACATGGCCGAGGCGTTGGTCGAACGGGGCGCATCCGCGGTCATCGGCTGGGACGAGTGGGTGGACCTGGCCCACAACGATAGGTCCATCTTGCACCTGCTCCACGCTCTGACCGTCGAAGGGCTCACCGTAGAAGAGGCTGTGGAGAGGACCATGAGCGAGGTGGGGCCGGATCCCACCTACAAGGCCGTCCTGACCTACTATCCGCCGGAGCGGGGTGGCTATGCCCTGGTAGATTAAGAGGTATCGAAGCCATCGGGGATTGTCCCTGGTGGCTTTTTGCTAGCAAGCATCGGCTGATGAAATAGAGGAGGCATCGCATCATGACGAAGTCGCTTAAAAGCATTGTCAGGACATCCTTGGGCTTAAGGCTTGCCTTGCTGCTGCTTCCCTCATTGTTGGCTTTTGCGTTGGCTACAGATGGCTGGGATAAAGGTGCCTTTGCGGATTCGGATGGCATCGCTCGCTGTGTGGTCATCAATGAGGTAGCCTGGATGGGAACTCAAGCCAGCGCTTCTGACGAATGGATCGAACTGAAGAACAATATGGATCAGGATATCGATCTTACCGGATGGACGCTGGAGGCTGCTGACGGCACACCCAGCATACCGCTCTCTGGCACCATCCTTGCCAGCAGCTTTTTCTTGCTCGAACGCACAGACGACACAGCGGTCAGTGATGTCGCGGCGGATCAAGTGTACGGGAACGATGGCCCCAGCTGGGCGCTTAAGAACACCGGTGAGATGCTTACTTTGAAAGATGCTGATAGCAACGTTATTGACACCGCCAACGGCGACGGTGGAGGTTGGCCTGCCGGAGATAACAGCAGCAAATCCACAATGGAGCGCATCGATCCCACGGCCTCTGATACTGATGCCAATTGGGCAAGCAATGATCCACTCATAGCCAGAAATGGACATGATGCTGGGGGAAATCCGATAAGTGGAACGCCTAAGGCAGATAACTCGGTCACAACTGTGCCAGGCCCTCCTTACCCGCCCTCCACGGTGACGGTCTCGGCCAATCCCGCCGTCATCACCGCTGATGGGGTTTCCACCTCGGCCATTGCCGCCGTGGTCAAAGATGTGTTCGATAACGACGTGGCCGACGGCACAGTTGTGACCTTCGCTACAAACCTGGGCACTTTTGTGGAAAGCGGCAGCCACACTTACGCTACGACGACCGCTGGAGGAGCGGCCATGGCCACTCTGAGGTCCAGCAGGACCTCTGGCGTAGCCGCGGTGACAGCGACGTCGGATTCGGCATCGGGCCAAATCTGTGTCGAG
>QMSU01000168.1 GCA_003650975.1 Thermoplasmata archaeon | reverse complement strand
GAAACGGCATCCTCGGAGACATTGCCCCCACCATACTCGAGCTTCTCCATATTGAGCAGCCAGAGGAAATGACCGGAAAAAGTTTGATTGCCTAAAAGGTTTAAATAGAATTGGAAAATATGGAATACATGAGCAAGAAAATAATCTGTTTTGTGCTGCCCGTGCTTCTCATATTATCCGTGTTCTCCGGGGCTTCAATGAAGGCGGAGAAAACCATGGTGCTGCGCTATTCCTTTGGTGAACCCCATATCCAGAAACTGGGTGATACATACCGTGTGGAACTGGAAGGATGCACACCCCATGAATACCACGGATTGGTGATTCCCGCAAAACAGGCCCACATTTTGATTCCCTACGGGAAAGAGGTTGAAAAAATAGAGGTAAGTGGCACAAGGGAGTTACTTGGCCAGTACCCTCTTGAAAGGGAAAAACCGCTGATTGTGGGAAAGGAGAGAGTTGAGGTGGCCTCATCCGATACCGTGGATGCGCTGTACGAAAAGGTGGGAACCTACGGGCTGCGGGGGTATACCATACTCGTCATAAACATGCTTCCAGTATCCTATCAGCACGGGACGGTGTGGTACTGCAGGAACATGGAGGTGAAACTCACGCTCAGGGAAGGGAGCGCCAATCCCCTATACCGGGGAATGGAAAAGGACAGAGAGTGGGTAACAAAATACATTGATAACCCGTGGGTGCTGGATACCTATCCCCCCACACACCATGGTGACGAGCATGAATATCTTATCATCACCAGTGAGGAACTGCAGGGCGCTTTCGAATACTTTGCAGAATATAAGGAAAGCCGGGGAACAAGTGTGGAAATCTTCACCATCGACGAGATAAAAATCAACCCGATTTTCTGGGGCGACACGCCGCTATTCAACGATACTCAGGCCCAGATACGCAACTGCATACGATATGCCTACACCAGCTGGGGCACTGATTACGTACTGCTGGCCGGCGACGGAGATGTGCAGAACGCAAGCAGCAATATCATTCCACCCCGCTACCTCTATGCCACCTCTGTGGGGCTGCCGCTTGCAACCCAGGGGAAACTGGAGGCATTCATTCCCTCGGATGTGTACTATGCATGTCTGGATGGCACCTTCAACGAGGATATGGACGAGCGGTGGGGGGAAAACGCAACAGAAAACAATGTGAGCGACAATGATGAGGCGGATCTCTATGCGGAGGTATGGGTCGGACGGGCATGCATTGATGGCATCGAGGAGGCATACCATTTCATAAACAAAACCATGGCATACGAGGCAGACACAGATGATGAGCATCTGATGCAGGTGCTCCTTCTTGGTGAATATCTCGGTTTTGGCGGGCCTGCGGAATGGGGAGGAAACCATAAGGACAAAGCGAAGCAGCTCATTCCGTCGATGTTCAACATCACCACACTGTATGACAGGGAGAGGACATGGAGCAAAAGCGAGCTACTGCAGCTCCTGAACAGGGGGGTGAATATTGTCAATCATGATGGGCATGGATGGACTAACTATGCATTAAAGATGCATAACAGCGACCTGCGAGGTCTGCACAACACCGAATATTTCTTTTTATACTCCCAGACATGCCTGGCCGGTTCCTTTGACAACTGGTATCCCACGGACAAATACTATGATGATGACTGCTTTGCAGAACACCTGACGGTGGACGAGTATGGCGCAGTGGCCTGCATCATGAACTCCCGCTACGGCCTGGGCCGAGAAAACAGCACCGACTCTCCAGGGCAGCGGTACGACCTTTCCTTCTTCAGGGCACTGTTCGAGGAACATATCAAGGAACTGGGACGGGCAAGTCATTACTCCAAAGAAGACAATGTGTGGCGCATAAACGAGAACGGCATGCGCTGGACATACTATCAGACAAACCTTTTCGGCGACCCGCAGCTGGCAGTCAGGGAACCTGCAGAGGTTATCACCGTCAATGCAACGCTGGTGAAGCCGGCAAACGGCCTCTACATATTCGATAAGGGGCCCATAGCACCGTTCATGAACAGAACCGTAATACTCGGGAAGATCACCGTCCAGGTGGAAGTGGAAACCAGTCCCCCGGGAAGAATGGAAAAGGTGAGTTTTTATGTGGATAACGAGTTAAAGGCCACGGTGACAGAGGAGCCATATGAATGGCAATGGAATGAGAATGCATTAGGCACCTATAGGATATCTACAGAGGCCTGTGCGGTAAATGGAAAATGTGAATGGGTGGAGAAAGAGGTTTTCATCATCAATCTGTAGCTATTTCTTTTTTTCTTCCCTTTCTTTGAGGAATGGCTTTATTATTTCCAGCGGGAAGGGGAAGAATATGGTGGTGGTTCCCTGCGATGACATGTCGGAGAGTGTCTGGAGTGTCCTCAATGTCAGCGCCGTGGGGTCCTTGCTGATGATTGTTGCGGCCTCCGCCAGCTTGTGGGATGCCTGCAGCTCGCCCTCCGCCGCAATGATTTTGCTTCTCCGCTCTCGTTCTGCTTCCGCTGCCCTCGCCATGGCGCGCTGCATGCCCTCGGGTATTTCCACATCCTTGGTTTCCACTGTGGTTACTTTAATGCCCCATGCATCCGTTGCCTCATCGAGGATGGATTGCAGGCGCTGGTTGATCTTTTCCCGCTCCTTCAACACCTCATCGAGTTCTATCTGTCCGATAACACTTCTGAGTGTTGTCTGTGCCATCTGGCTTGTGGCGATCATGTAGTTCTGTATTCTGATAACGGCATCCTCGGGGTTTATCACCCGGAAGTACACAACGGCATTGACTCTCACCGGCACATTGTCTGCGGTGATTGCATCCTGAGAAGGCACATCAAGCACATGCTCCCGCAAATCGATTCGGACCATCTTGTCAAACATCGGTATGATGAGGAAGAGGCCGGGGCCCTTGGCACCCACCAGTCGTCCCAGTCTGAATATAACACCGCGTTCGTATTCCCTCACGATTTTAATGGATGATGACAGTATGATGACCAGCAAAAAAACCACCAGAATCGCAATTTCCACCATCATACTACCACAACTGGGAGTGATATAAATATATACCGTTGCCGTTCAGAAATCGCACAACGCACCTTTTTTCTATCCTTGTGAAAAGAGTGATTTTTACGACCCTGCTACAAAATCTCAAATATGCGGTTTTCCCGCACCAGCCCGTGCACAACAGGTTTGATTGTGATACTCTCAGAGGTTGTTCCTGTGCCACCATCACTGGAACCCGCCAGAATATGCTCCGGGTGTGAGTAATCATTTCTGCCGGGAAGGGTCATTACCTGAAAATGGGCCTCTTTTCCTTCCTCAATGGGTTCAAGAGATACCAGCTTTTTCCCTGCGGAGGGTAGGGCCATTCTGAGGCATTTCCTGAAGCCGCTTTTTCCCTGTTTTCTGAAGAGAGGATAATGGTAAAACGTGTAGCGCACCTCCTCCAGAATATCCGGGTCAATCAACATGGCATTGTCGGTGCCGAGCATCACGTTCACCCCGGCCTGGAACATCCCTTCAATCGGTGGCCGCAGGTCAAACAAAGCGTTGGCCTGCGGGCAACATACCACGGGTATGCCGGATTCTGCAACCACATCCCATTCCTTCCTTGTGGAATGTATCATATGGACCAACATGTCAGGATGTGCATCAAGGATTTCGTCAAGCGGTTCGTGGAATTCCTCGCTCACATGCACGGCGAACAATTTGTTTCTCCGGTGTGCCTCCTCTGCAATGGCAAAGAAATCACCGTGTTCCCAGTCTGCATACGCCGAAAGGCCGATGCCGTCAGCTGCGGCGAGAATGCGCTCAATTTCAGATGGTGTGCAGGTGAGAGATGCGGGCCT
>QMSU01000167.1 GCA_003650975.1 Thermoplasmata archaeon | reverse complement strand
CCACAATTGAATGTAAACATTCTGTAACTTTACATCCTTTCAATTTTATCTCGCTTTCACTATATGAAGATACGATCATGAGTGCATTGCTCCATAACTCGCCGAGTAATGTTTTTTCTTTTTCTTCTTCTGCAATTAGTATAATCTCATCTTCCGATATTTTTACTATCATTTTCACCTCTTTTTCCTGTTACTCTTTCGTTCAGTTTAACTGCCAAAGCCACAACAAGACAACTAATCTCTTCTGTTGAAACAAGTTCAATATCTTCCATCAGCTCTTTAACATTTATTATGCAATTTTTCAATCTTTCATCTACATCTATATCTCCATATGTTTCCATCAATTATTGAATATTATTACACTATTTAACTTTGGCTTCAATCCAATACCATTTGGCTTCAAAATATATTGTTGTGACATGCAACTGAGAGGATGGCGGATTACACGGCAAAGGATTTATTCTGCCTGAAGATACAGATATCATGAAATATGGAGTGTTTGTGGTGATGCTGCTGCTCGTTGCCAGCATCGGCTGCACCTCAAAGGAAGGGAAAACCTATGCGGTGATAGACACCAGCATGGGAACGATAAAGGTGGAACTATACACCGATGAGATGCCCATCACAACGGATAACTTCATCAAGCTGGCAAAGAATGGATTTTATAATGGCCTGGTATTCCACCGCGTGATAAAGGATTTCATGATACAGGGAGGTGGATTCTATCCCAATGGCACACTCAAACAGAGTCCCTACGGCCCGATAAAGCTTGAGACCAGTCCAGATGTGACACACGTGGACGGTGCCATCTCCATGGCGAGAACCTCGGATCCCAACAGTGCCACAAGTCAGTTTTTCATATGTGACGGGCCCCAGCATTTTCTCGATGGACAGTATGCGGCATTCGGCAAAGTGGTCGATGGTATGGATGTGGTGCGGGCTATTGCATCAGTGGAGACCACCACAAAATACACCTACTACAGCGACTGGCCGGTGGAAGACATCATCATCAACAGCATCACCATAGAGAAGGAATAAACTGGATATCGAACCCGAATACCACCCGATTCATAAAATTGAAGTGGCCTCACACTCACCTGAAAGACAATGCCTTTTCAGCACTCCTTACGGAGGATGGTGGTTATCTCTTTCCCTTTTTCTCCGTCCACTCCTCTATTTTCTGCATGACCTCTTCCTTTTTCTTCTCGCACCACTGGGGATGCAGTTCGATGTATCCCTCCTCCAGTGCCTCCTCGAACAGCCGCTTCCCGTTCTCTGTGCGTATGACCACCGTGGTGTATCCCTCCTCGGAACCAAGGCCACCAAGCGAAATGTCCGCATATATGTTGGCATAGGGTATGGTGCACTTCACGCATGCGTGGCGTGCCACTCCCTCCAGTTTTTCGAGAGGAATTGATTTGGTGCTCCCGTCCTTGAAGGTTATCAGCATGGTCTCCTTTATGTTCACTTTCTCTATGTCGCTCAGACGACCTCCGATGAGTTCTTCAAATGTCCGCAGACTTATGGCATCAAAGGAGAAATTCTCGTAACAGAAGAGACCGATGACAAACTTTATGGCTCCAGAGGGGAGAATATTCACCGACTGCATTTTTCTGATGGTTTTTGTCTGACAGGGAGTGCCGGTGATGGCAACACTCTCCAGCCCCCCATAGGCAATTTCCCGTAATTCCGGAAGGAGCGTCTCGTATGTACTGTAATACTTTATCTCATCGAGATTGGGCACGGTGGCAAGGGATGAACCCGCGCACATCAAAAGTTCCTGATAGGAGGTGGCAATGATGGGCATGCTTCTACCGCCCTTCATCTTTTTCACCACCAGCGCACCGTCGATGTAGTGAATGTCAAGCAGGTAGTGGAGCAGGGATGTGGCAACGCCGCCATCACAGCATACCCCACGTACCGCCTCATCGGTGGAGCGTGCGGAATACACTTCGAGTACGGTACCCGTTCCCGTGCCGTACAGCTCTTCAAGCCGGTCCTCAAGCTCGTGGGTGACGGGGCATATCATGTAGCAGATACCACATTTCAAACAGTTGGACTCATCAATATATGCAGGAATTCCCTCCCTGATGTCAATGGCGTGGAGCTTGTTTTCGCGGCAAAACGAGGTGCACCCGCCGCAGAGTGCGCACAGCCCGCGGTCTATGACATCCCTTTTTAAATCAGTGAATGTCGGTATCTCATCTTTCATGAGAAGGTATGCCGTTCATTTATATAATCTTGATGGCATGGTGATAAACTCCAGCATGCCGGTTGCATTTCCTAACGTTTTTATAGTACGCCATGATGAAAGTGATGTGTCCGAAAGAGGCCATTTCCTGGGCACAAGAGGAATGCCATGATTTTGCTTGCCATACTTGACGGATGGGGATATACGGAGAAAAGGGAGGGCAACGCTATCTATCATGCCCGCACACCACACATGGACAGCTATCTGAAAATATACCCCCATTCATTTCTCAAGGCAAGTGGTGAGGCGGTGGGATTACCCCGGGGGCAGATGGGAAATTCTGAGGTGGGACACCTGAATATCGGTGCCGGCAGAATTGTATACCAGGATTCCACAAGGATTTTGAAGGCCATAGAGGATGGCAGCTTTTTCCGGAATGAGGTGCTGAGAAACGCAATGGAGAGGGCACGGAACACCACACTCCATCTTATGGGTCTCATCGGCGAGGGAGGGGTTCATGCCATGGATGAGCACCTGTATGCCCTGCTGGAAATGGCAAAAAAAGAGGGCGTTGAGAGGGTGATGATACACTGCTTTCTGGACGGCAGGGACACACCGCCGAAAAGCGCGGGAACGTACATCCAGCATCTTGAGGAAAAAATCGAAGAGATCGGTGTGGGGAAAATCGCAAGTCTCATCGGGAGGTATTATGCCATGGACCGTGACAAACGGTGGGCGCGTACAAAGAAGGCATATGAGATGCTGGTCAAGGGAAGGCGGCGCATTGTCAAAAGCGCCATGGAGGGACTTGCCATCGCCTACAAGAACGGCGAGACGGATGAGTTCGTGCAGCCGCTGGTGATTGAAGGGAGCGAACGGATAAAGGACGGGGACGTGGTCATATTCTTCAATTTCCGTCCGGACAGGGCCCGTCAGCTCACGCAGGCATTCATTGACAGAGAATTCCGCATCTTTCCCGCGCTCCCCATGAAACTCCATTTCGTGACCCTCACCCGCTACGAGAACAACTTTCATAATCCGGTGGCATTTGAAAAGGAAAATCTCGTCAATACCCTCGGGGAGGTGATTGCACGCCATCACCTGAAACAGCTGCGGATCACCGAGACGGAGAAGTACGCCCATGTCACCTATTTTTTCAACGGCGGAAGGGAAGAACCCTTTCCTGGTGAGGATCGGTGCCTGATTCCCTCGCCGAAAGTTCCCACCTACGACATGAAACCGGAGATGTCAGCATATGAGATTACCGAGGAGGTGATACGAAGAATTGAGAGTGGAAAATATGACGTGATTGTCCTAAATTACGCCAACGCGGACATGGTGGGCCACACAGGCGTATGGGAGGCGGCGGTGAAGGCGGTGGAAGCGGTGGATGAGTGTGTGGGGAGTGTCGTGGAAAAAGTTCTGGAGTATGGGGGGATTGCCATTGTCACCTCGGACCACGGGAATGCAGAGGAGATGACCGAAAACGGCGGTATAAAGACGGCACACACAGAAAATCCCGTGCCCTTCATCGTGATGGGGAAGGATGTGAACCTCAGAAACGGCATCCTCGGAGACATTGCCCCCACCATACTCGAGCTTCTCCATATTGAGCAGCCAGAGGAAATGACCGGAAAAAGTTTGATTG
>QMSU01000166.1 GCA_003650975.1 Thermoplasmata archaeon | reverse complement strand
GCATGCGCCTTTTTAAGCACATTTCTGTCCTTCTCATAGGTCACCTGCTCCAGCGCTTCTTCATAGGGCAGCCACCGGTAGTCGGTATGCTCGTGTGAGAGTGTCACATCGGCCGTCGAGCTTTCGGCAAGGAGGTAGAGCACTTCCTTATACACCGTTCTCCCCTCCCTTTTATAAAAATAATGTATTTTTTCCCTGAAATCCTCACTGATGCGCAGGTGGGCCCTGGAAAGACCCGTCTCCTCCTCGGCCTCCCTGAAAAACGTCTCCTCAGCGGTTTCCCCCCGCTCCACATGGCCCTTCACAAAGCCCCAGTGTCCGTGCCCGTATTTGATGAGCAGGTATCTCTTCCCGTTCACAATAATGCCGCCGCATGAGCGCTCCATCTAACCAATCTCCTTCACAAGTTTCTGCAGCAGGGCTCCGTACTCATCCCCCTCTGCCTGCAGCAGCTGCGCCACATGGGGGGCCAGGTGTTTTCCGAATTCCCGCTCCATTTTCCCGTACTTCCACTCCTCTCCCTTTGCGCCCAGAGTATGCAGGAATGCATAGGCAATCGCCTTTTCCTTTACATTCATCTCCCTCCCCTTGAGTTTTTTCATGACACCCTCCTTTCCCTCCACTTTGTGGGTCCTTGCGAGGTCATCGATAAATTCCGCCAGTTTGTCTCCACGGATGGTGGGAAGGTTTTTCAGTATGGTCTTTTTTTCGCTTTCATGGTACTCCTCCTTTAACTTCTGGAGGTCGACACCATATTTTTCAAGGAGTTTTCCCGCTGAGGGCTGTTCAAGAATGATGGCCTTCCGCTCGTTTTTTATTATTTCCATCACCGCCTCCCTTTCCCATTCCTTCGGCTGCAGTTCTCTCTCAATGAACACATCGGCATTGTTTCCATAGCATCTATTTGATGCAATGAGCACCTTTTTTTTCTCAATATTCCACATGATTTTCTTCTTGTAATTTTCCAGAAATTTTTTGTCGGACATCTCCCCGCTTATATAGTGCTGGTAATCAAGCTTCTGATTGAGTGCATCTTCTATCAGACATGTATCGCACTGGGATGCACATTCTATTGTTGTTACATGCGCCTCCACCGCTATTTCATGTTCGAATTCCGGATAGTAAAAATAGTGCTTCATATTCAGAAGGCTGTTTTTCTCGCTGCAGCATGGTATCTTTTTTCCCTGCCAGGTAATGAGTATGTATTCCTCTGCACTGCATGAAAATTTTTTCTGCAAAAAGGCCACAAATTCTTCCGGCACCTTCTCTGCACAGAGTATGGTATCTGGCATGGAGAACAGATATACCTTTTTCTTTCTCGCAATGTCCATGTAGGCGAGCATGCGAAGATTCGGTTTTTCCCAGTTCTGGATACCCACGAGCATCTCATCCTTCACCTTCCCGCGCTTTGCATAGTACACATTTTCATCCCCTATTTTCATGAAGGCCACATAGGGAATCTTCTGTTTTGCAAGCATGATGGTTGCGGCCACCGCAGCCACAAAACCCTTTTTGCCCGCCATCTTCTCAACATATTTCTCATCTTTCAATTTCTCAATATCCTTTTTCAGTTTTTCAAAATAGCATGTCCTGCAGCTCCCGCGGCATTCCGGCAACACCAGGGAAGGATTTTTCTGAAATTTTTGTGCCACCTGTACCAGTTTTCTTTCAATCTGTTTTGTGGCTATCCGCATCTTCATGGGCATAAAAGCTAATGGGGGCATGCTATTTCATTATTTTGGATGTCTGTCAGATGCGTTTGATGCCCACACAAGAGAGAGCACTCCTCCCATGATGGATGGAAGCAGGTAGGTGATTACGTACCCTGCAAGGGAGATTGCCACCGCATCCTGTTCGGCGATGCCGTAAATCGCCAGCAGATGTATCAGAGCACCCTCCCGTGTTCCAAGGCCGCTCACCGTTACGGGGATGAGGCCAATGAGAGAGGCAATGGCATAGACAAGGATGAATTCCAGAAGAGGGATGTCAATGGAAAAGGAAAGCGCAACTATGTATATCTGCACAAAGAAGAGGGCATAGCAGAAGACGGCAATGAGGAAGGGAATGACCAGTTTCGTGAGGGGCGGGATACCGTGGTAAAAGGCATCGAACTCCGCCGCCACCTTCTGTTTCAGTCGTTCTGGCACAAAAATATCATACACCATCCTCAACAGCCTTTTTCCCCTTTTCTTTTCCTCGAAAAGGAAGATGATGAATGCAAAAAATGCGCCGCAGCACAGCAGGGCAACCAGTATGCCGGGGAAATATTCAATGATGAGCAGGGAACCGAAAAGGGCA
This sequence comes from Thermoplasmata archaeon, assembly GCA_003650975.1. Taxonomy (GTDB): domain Archaea; phylum Thermoplasmatota; class E2; order UBA202; family JdFR-43; genus B78-G9. Next base: position 1,543 of record QMSU01000166.1, on the reverse strand, counting down.
AGGATGAAAAGGGAAAAGAGTTCGATGAACTGGTCTATGATTACATTTGACGTGCATTTGCCGAAACAGTCTCCGCTCTCCTCCTTGAGATAAAAAATGCGCATCCAGTCGCCAAGTCCGGATGGCGTTATGGTTCCGTAGAACAGCCCGATGATGTTTATCTGTATCATTGTCGGAAGGCCCACCTCTATTCCCTGTGTTTTCGCCACCAGCTGCCATTTATAGGTACTCAGTGTGATTCTCGGGAAAAATATGAGAAATGATATCGCCATGAGAACGGGGTCTATGTTCATAAGTGCTTCATATATCTTCTCAGGCCCGATATCCTGGACAATATAAACGAAAATGCCGATTCCTATCAGGGGAAGCGCCATCTTAAGGCGTTTCAGTTTCTCAGTATTCACCATTTCCGATAACCTACGTGCCGTTATAAATCTTGCACACTGCCGAACTGGCGTTCATACCGGGATATCACGGTTTCCCAGGCGGGAAAATGCTGTGTTCCCTTTCTTTCCACAACGAACGAGGCAACAGTCGCTCCCATCCTGCAGCATTCCGGTATCTCGTATCCCTTCAGCAGGGCGATCCAGAAACCCGCCTTATAGGCATCTCCGGCCCCCGTGGGATCCACACTTTTTGCCGGCACCGCTGGTATGCGCATGTTATTTTTTCGGAGAAGACTCCCCCTTTCGCCCAGGGTGACAATCACCTCCTTTCCTTTGAGCGGCACCTTTTTCTCCATCGCGCGGAGCTCTGTTTCATTGCAGAAGATGATGTCGGCCTCCTCGGTAATGTATGAAAGTGTGGAGCCATCGTATCTTTGCAGGTCCTGCCCCGGCTCAAAGGCCACAAACCGGGATTTCTCCACCATTCTTACGGCGAGCGATGGATGGCACGGTGCAATATGACAGTATCTGCTTTTTATACCCCGCATGCGCTCCATTTCCTCTGAGGCACCCCAGTAAAAATACATCTTCTGCCTGCCGCCGGCATTGAAGATATAGGCCCGTGCAGTCTTGCGATTGCTTCTCACCAGCACACAGGCAACACCCTTCCTGGCAAGATATGCTTCGTATCTCTTAAAATCCGAGCCAGCAACGGTATATAATCTGCTTTTGCCGCCCAGTGCCGCAATTCCCGTGGCAATGTTGGCGGCGCCACCTCCGTAATGCTTTTCCCAGTCGAGAATGTAGGTGGAATGATTTTCATGGGGATGGTCTGCAACGTTGAACAGGTAGTCATAGGCGGCATGCCCCACCACGGTGACTGTCTTTTTCATAGATGAAATATGTTGACGGTTATCTCGTCTTCAGCCTGTGTTTCGCCGTAGCCAACCACCTTGATGGTGTGGCTTCCCCGCGCCCGCTCGTCGAATGTCCACTGGTACGGTGCTTCGGTGTCGGTGGATTTGAGCTGCCCGTCGAGATAGAACTCCACCCGCTCAACATTGTAGGCACTGGCTTCAATGGTGATGTCGCCGATTATCCGGGTGGTTCCGAACCATGTTTTCATGATCGGCCGGTCGTTTATGTATAGATATCCG
>QMSU01000165.1 GCA_003650975.1 Thermoplasmata archaeon | reverse complement strand
TCTGCAGCATTTCCCCCTGGTGCACTGGCAGCTGGATGCGGTGTGGAGCACCATGTGGGACCTGGACGCATTTTCATCCTGGGTTGAGGAGAGCTACCATCCGGGGCTGGAACGCCTGGTGCGATTCTGGGTGGATGAGCTAAAGCGGGGCACCATTCACGGTATTGTACCCTTCCTGGGCATTGCCTCCCGCATGTTTCATGGCGGGTGCGGCCTTCCCTGCGGCGCGGGAAGCGATGCGGTGACCATAGCCACCGATGGCACGGTGATGGCGTGCCCCATCGCACCGGACTTTTCCTGGAACGTGCTGGGAACCCTTGGTCATTTTGAGCGCATCGGGGTGGGCGAACCGTGCACCACCTGCGACGTGTACGGTATCTGCGGTGGCCGGTGTCTCTTCACCCATAAAGAACGGCTGTGGGGGGAGAAGGGGTTTGAACGGCTCTGCGATACCACCAGGTTTCTGATACGGGAGATTGCACGTCACAGGGATGAGATTGCCCCCATGAGGCATAAACTCCGCTATCCTCCCTTCAACAACACCACGGAGATAATCCCCTGATATCGGAGGAATGAGCCAACCGTGAAAAAAAGAGTGAGCGCTGTGGTGCAGATGGCACACCACCACAGTCATCCACAACATTTTAAACCCCGCATTCATTATGATTTCATGAAGAGTCTTGCAGCAGTTATGGCGGTGGTTATGCTCATGAGCGGCACACTGGCGGGGATGCAGACCGAACAGGGCGGTCATCCCCACACCGGCACCCCGTCGGAAAACGAGGCATTATGCACGGAAACCTACGACCTTCTCATCATCACTCCCTCCCAGTTCCGGGATTCGCTGGAGCCGTTCCAGTGGCATAAGGAGCAGCACGGTGTCAAGACCCTCGTGGTCACCCTGGACGAGATTTACGGTGGCACCTACTTTTCGGTGAACGGCAGGGACGACGCCGAGAAGGTGAAGTATTTCATCAAGAACGCCTATGATGAATGGCACATCACCTACGTCCTTCTTGTGGGCGGCAGGCGCCCCGTGATGCAGGAGACATGGTGGTGCCCGGTGAGATATTCCCACTGCGGCGTGAGCAGCGACTGGGAGTCAAAATTCCTCAGCGATCTGTATTTTGCCGACATCTACGATGAAGAGGGCCACTTTTCCAGCTGGGATGCCGATGGTGACGGCATATTCGGTGAGTGGACGGCCAACGGGGCGGAGGATTCTCCCATAGACCTGTATCCCGACGTGTATGTGGGGCGATGGCCGGCACGGTTTGTCTCCGAGGTGAAGGTGATGGTCGCCAAAACCATTGCATATGAGAACAATGCCCACGGGCAGTCCTGGTTCAACAAAATGGTCTGTGTCGCGGGAGACACCTATCCTGATGATCTGAACCCCGAGTGGGTCGGCTATGAGGGCGAGGAGGGAACGCAGCAGGCCATGAACTGGATGCCTGGATTTGAGTATGTGAAGCTCTGGACCTCCGAGGGAACCCTCACGGGTCCGCAGGATGTCATCAATGCCATCAGCGATGGATGCGGCTTTCTCTTTTTCGACGGGCACGGAAGCCCCATGAGCTGGGCAACCCACCCTCCCAGCGATCACAACACATGGATTGACGGATTGAAGATGTACCACATGCCGATGCTCAACAACAAGGACATGTACCCGGTGTGCGTGGTGGGCGGCTGCCACAACAGCCAGTTCAATATCTCCATGTTCAACTGGCTCAAAATCTACGAGGGATATGCCAAATGGTATGAGTACGTCTATAAGGGAGAAACGTGGTTCGGATGCTGGAGCTGGCTTCTTGCGCGACAGTCGGACGGCGGCTCCATTGCAACACTCGGTTACTCGGCCCTCGGTTACACCAAGGAGGACAAGTGGGAACTGGGCGGCGAGGGCGGCGCGTCGGAATGGCTGGACACTCATTTCTTCTGGGAGTATGGCATGAACGGCACGCAGGTACTCGGCGATATCTGGGGAAACACCATCAATGGATATCTGAATACCTATCCCATTGACTGGAATTCTCCTGTGGAGAGTCCCTCCGGCATTGATGCAAAGACGGCGCAGGAGTGGATACTGATAGGGGACCCGAGTCTCATGATAGGCGGCTATCCTGGCTAGCAACCTTTATCTTTCCCTTTTCTTTTATTTTCATGATATACAAATCCTCACTCCATTTTGAGACACGCCATGAGATGGACATTGTTGACATCACCGGTGAGGTGCAGCGCATTGTCTCCGAGAGCGGCGTAAAAGACGGCATGGCTCTTGTGTTCTGCCCCGGTTCCACAGGTGCCATCACCACCATAGAATACGAGCCCGGACTTCTCCACGACCTTCCCGCTGCGCTGGAAAGGGTGGCACCCGCCGACATATACTACAAACATGATGAAACATGGCATGATGGCAATGGCAGAAGCCATGTGAAGGCAGGCATCATGGGGCCCGATGTGACCGTGCCCGTGGAGGAGGGGCGACTCGTGCTGGGTACATGGCAGCAGATTGTGTTTGTGGAATGCGACATACGTCCACGGAGCAGAACACTCATTGTGCATATCGTGGGATGAGGGTGACAAGGTAACCGTTGCCGAGCCGTTCCACCGCCTGCAGTTCAAAACGAATCGTTTCCTCCTCGCTTTCGGCACCTTCCCCTCCGGCGATGGAGGGTGCAGTTCCCCCGATGATGAGCGGCGAAAAGAATACCATCATTTTATCCACGAGTTGCTCCTTTAAAAATGACCAGATAATGGTGGAGCCACCCTCCACAAGGAGCTTTTTGACACCTCGCGTGTGCAGGAATTCCATCAATGCGGAAAGATCAACCCGGTCATCCCCGCACGTAATCACCTCCACATGGCCCCGTTTAAACTCCCGGCAGCACGTGACAATGAGCGTGGGTGCCACAGGTTTCATCACCTCGGCATTCTCTGGCGTTCTGAAACGGCTGTCAATGATCACCCGCAACGGCTGCCTGCACCCCGGCACATATTTCTCCTTCACCGTGAGTTTCGGGTCATCCGCAAGCACCGTCTCAATTCCCACCAGCACGGCATCGCATTCATTTCTCAACCGGTGCACGCGGGCCATGTCCTCCTCGCAGGAGAGTTTCAGCGGATGCTTTCCCACCAGTGCAATCTTTCCGTCCACAGACGAGGCGCAGTTTACGATGACATGGGGCCTCTTCATGGTACCATGGCCTTTGCCATTTCTGCAAGAATGCTCGCCTGGTCGCGCGCCTTCACCACACCACTTGCCACAAGAATTCCCTGCGCCCCCAGTTCCGCAGCCTTTGCCACGTCCTTCCCGTTCTTTATGCCGGCGCCGCACAGCACCGCAACATCCGGATTGACTCCTCTGACAGCATCCACGGCATCTCTCACGATGTCAGGCTGTGCGGAGGTGACCGAGATATCTCCGCCTATCAACTCAGGCGGCTCGATGGCCACATACTCGGGGTTGAGAGAGGCCACTGCCCGGGTTATGGGAACATCGCTTGCACAGATAATCACCTTCATGCCCAGTGATTTTGCAGAGGCACGCGCCTGTGCAATGTCCTCCAGTTTCATTCGGTGCTCCGAGTGGTTGAGCAGCGTTCCGGCTCCTCCCGCCTCTTTTATGGCATGGGGCAGCGTCCACCCGGTATTGCTCCCGTAGGAGATGGCATCCATATGCTGGGAAAACACCGGTATGCTGGTCTGCTGTGCCACCCGATACACATCACAGGGCTGAACGGCAATGACCATCTGCACACCGTACTCCTCGCCCACCTGTTCCATGATATGTGCCAGTGAAACCGCATTTTTCCCGGTTCCCTCCTCATATGTCTTGGTAT
>QMSU01000164.1 GCA_003650975.1 Thermoplasmata archaeon | reverse complement strand
CACGGGTAGTTGCAAAATCCACTCGCGCTGGACATCCCCCTCTCTACGGGCTCCTACACTTCATCAAAGAGAAGCTCGTCCAGCACCCGTATTCTCTCCCGGTACTCCTCGGGATACAGAATGCCGATGACGGCAGAAACGCTGCTGAGGATGGAATTGCCGTCCTGCGGCGTGAAGCAGAAACCGAACACCTCGCTGTCACCCCGTATCCCTATGGTTGGTATCGAAATCACGGTCTGATTCAGGATACGGCCGTAATGACCGTGGTCTCTCCCGAAGGAAAATATCAGATTGGCATGTTTTTTATATGTGACAGCGACCCTGGGATCATCTCTGCAGTGCTGAATGACCTCTTCTGCGGTGGTGGGGTTCTTCACCTTTATGTCAAACCATATGGAATGCATGTACTGGCTGTTCACCTTCAGCGCCGATGAGAACACATCGAGATCATGGCCCATGGTATTGTAGAGATACCATACATCCCGTGCATGGTGCGTGCCGAATTTGCCATCCTTATGTTCATTCACTTCAGGTGCGGGGATGAACTTTTTCTCCTGGGAGATGTCGGTGGCGCGCCGTATGCAGACAAATCTTCCGGTTACAAAATTATCCGGATTTTTACCTCCTTCCATACCAAAGCATTTTATGGCAACGGCGATGTTGTGGGTGTTGCAGCTCACAATCTGCACATACTTGTCATCCCTCATGGCCTCGTCGTTGATTCCCACGGCGAAGGGCTTGCCGAACCCGAATTCGGAACCCTGTGCAAGAAATGCCTTCACCCGGTCCTCATACTTCCGGTAGAACCGTTCCTTGTTCTCCAGACCGCATCCCTTGGGCGTGCAGTCAATCACCACATCTGCCCTCTTTATCGCCTCCTCTGCGGTGTAGGTGGGCTCCATATCAAGCTTGCGGAACTCATCCACCTTTTCATCCCTCACCGCAAGCACGCCGCCGCGCTTCAGAAGGCCGTTTATCTTCGGGCGGTCGGTAAGCACGGGACTGTGCTTGTAAAATGTCACCTCATCGATACCGATCCTTTTCCTGTAATCACACAAAAGACCTATCAGGGGCTCTCCGATGGTGCCGGTGCCCACCACATGTACAACGGTCATGGTAGGTAAATACGATTACTTTTTAAATTTTATCAGTGCCTCAATCACCGGCAGCGTCTCACCCATGAGCATCCGTTCCAGTGCCCCCCCGCCCGTGGAGACATATGAAAACGCATTTTCAAGTCCCAACATGGTGATGGCCGCAACAGTGTGTCCTCCCCCGGCCATGGAAAATGCCTTTGATGCGGCAATTGCACGGAGTACCTCTTCCGTTCCCCTGCGGTACCGTTCCTCCTCGAACACGCCCATGGGTCCAGAGATAAATATGGAGGCAGCATTTTTTATCTCCTCCTTGAATCTTTCTATGCTCTCGTCTCCGATATCCTTTCCCTCCCTGGTGGATGAGGGGATAATCAGTTTCTCCCTATATTTTTCCGCTATCCTTTTCACCCTCTCGTCCACTTCCATATCATATTTTCCCAGGGCGGCAAGGAATGCATTGGCGGGCATCCCTCCCAGCATTATTTTATCAGCCGTTCCATTGTTCAGCAGTGTTTCAATAACATCTATGGCGTTCTCATATTTTCCTCCTCCGAATATGAAAAGACGGGGCCGTTCTGCACTCTCCCGCAGCATCTCCACCATTTCCACCTCTTTCTGCATGAGCCTTCCGGCAAATGATGGCAGTGTGGGGATGAATCCGAGGAGGGAGCACTGTTTTCTGTGGGCTGCGGCAAACGCATCGTTCACAAACGCATCGGCGTGGGGGGCGAGGGCGTGTATCATGCTCGCCTGTGCATGCTCCTCCGCGCTCTTTTTCTCCAGTTCCTCCTCGCATTTTCTCACATTGTCAAGCAGGAGTATCTCTCCGGGCTGCAGGTCATCCATTGCATCCTTTGCCTTTTCTCCGCAGATGTCATCCACAAAGCGTATGTCCAGGCCCGTGAGGCGGGAAAGCTCTGCTGCGTGCTTTTCAAGGCCGGTGAAATCCCACTTCCCGGGCCGCCCCTGGTGAGCAAGGATTATCTGTCGCGCATTCTGCCCGTGCAATTCCTGGAGTGTCGGCACCACTTTTTTCATCCTCCAGTTGTCCAGAATATCCAGTGTGGAGGGATCCAGCGGAGAATTGATGTCAATCCGCACGATCACCGTTTTGTTCCTAAAATCATACTCATCCATGGTGGGGATCATACAGTGAAATCGTTGCGGACAATAAAAAGTTCACTGTTGCAGTTTCTTCAAAAGTTCCCTCATTTTTTCTCTGAATTCATCGCGCTGCAGCGCCATCTCGATGTTGATGCGAAGCCAGTCGAACTTGTCACCGAGGTCATACCGCGTTCCGGTGAATGCGTATCCGTACACCTCTTCCTTCTCGAGGAGCAGGTTGAGCGCATCGGCAAGCTGTATCTCATTGTTCTTGCCCGGCTTTGTTCGTGCGATGCAGTCGAAAATTTCTGGAGAAAAGATGTATCTTCCCATGACTGCAAGGCGCGATGGCGCCTCATCCGCATCCGGTTTCTCCACCACATCCTTTATGCGGAAGAGATGGTCATCCACCTCCTCAAAGGCCACGATGCCGTACTTGCTGACATCCTCTCTCGCAACCTCCTGCACTGCGATGACCGACGCACCGTAGCGCTGGTGCACACGCATGAGCTGTTTCACACAGGGCTCCTCCGATACGATGATATCGTCGCCGAGAAGCACGGCAAATGGCTCGTCACCCACATGTTTGCGGGCCATGTAAATGGCATGTCCCAGCCCCAGCGGTATTTTCTGCCTCACATAAAATATATCTGCAATTTCGGCGATATGCCGTATTTCCGCAAGCTTCTCCCTATCATTGCGGCTTCCCAGCACATGTTCCAGCTCGTAGGCAATATCGAAATGGTTCTCTATAATTTCCTTTCCCCTCCCGGTCACTATCACCATGTCCTCAATGCCCGACCGGGCCGCCTCCTCCACCACGTACTGTATGGCAGGTTTGTCTATGATGGGGAGCATTTCCTTGGGGCTGTTCTTTGTCATCGGGAGAAATCGTGTTCCCATGCCCGCAGCGGGTATGACCGCTTTCATAATTGGTAAATGGCCGCGTATTTAATTACATTACCATTATGTTCGAACGCTGCTCCATGATAATGAGAAAAAAGGCGATGGTTTAATGTTGTTTGCGGGTGGTCACCGTTCATATCCAAACGCCTCAAAGGCAAATTTCCATTTTCTGTATATTTCCTCCTTTGTTTCCTCATCCATCGTGTAGGTGCTTCGCCTGATATTCTTCTGTGATTTGACATAGGCACTCAGCCGTTCACGGGCATCTCTGAAGCTGTCGAGGTTAAGCTCCGCATAGATTCTTTTCACCTCCGTCATGGGTCGTTTCAAAAAATCATCATACCGCACCTCGGTCAAATTCCCCTCAGGTATCTCATCCCGCTCCCTCAGATATTTTCTGTACATTTGCACGTACAGGTCCATCATATGCCGCTCGATTTCTTTCATTGGCGGCGGTCGCTGCACGCAGTAGCGGGGAAGCACTATCCGCAAAAACTTCATCATGGAAAAGTAGATTTCATAGGGATTGCGGTGGATGTGAACAAACTGGGCATCGGGGAACATATCCAGCAGAAGTTTGATTCTGGCGGTGTTGGAAGGGTTTTTCAATGCCAGCCGCCTGCCACCACGGTAAAGCGTGAGCTTCTTCAGAAGGTAGAGGTATGTCCCCTTCCACTCGTCAATGACCGCCTGCGGCACGTTCTCCATGCAGACAAACCGGTTGTAAAATGTCATGTG
>QMSU01000163.1 GCA_003650975.1 Thermoplasmata archaeon | reverse complement strand
CGAAGGCTTAACCCCTTCCCCGGCTTAAGCTCATAGGGGTTCTCCGCCTCCAGGGTATTCTCCTTGACCCATTTAGGTATGGAGGGCAGGAAAAGGCCGAGCAGATGTTCATCCTGGAAGAGAACCTTCTCTGGGGTGGGGTTTTCGACGGGCAGCGTGGCGCCGATCCAGTTCGGCGAGGCGAAAAGAGATGAGGGGGCTATGTTCTCACCGTCCCATCTCTGAAGCGGATCCCATATCAGCCCTACCAAGCCCGAATCGAACCTGACCGCCATGACGGGGGCCGTGACCTTATACGGATGCGGTGCATGCTGATCGTTATAGGGCGGATCGGAGAAGGTTGTATCGAGCGAAGTCTCAGGTGATTCCATGTAGTAGATCCCCGGCAACACCGCCTCGTCATAAGCCTCACCGAAATTCCCCTCGCCCACCAAGAGCCTTAGGCCATGAAACGCCAAGAGCTTCCGAGGTTTATCGACATTCAGCTCAAGATCAACCTTGATCTGCCCATTTCCATCCGGGGTGAAAGTAGCGATTAAGTCCCAATTCACCCCGTCCTCATCCGTATGTCTCGCCTTGAACGCTATCGATTCGCCCTTGAGGGTGAACCTATCGGCGTAGAAATATGCCTTCCTTCTCTCCCCATCTTTCGTGAGATATACGATCATCCCGAGCCACGGGATAACCCCCATCCTCCCCTCCGATTCCACCCGAACGGCACAGAGGCCGTATCCGAAGGGGTTTTCGGGGAAGAGAAGTTCCAAACCGCCGCTTCTGAGCCGAAGCTTCGATTTCTCCTCAGGTATCTCGGTGCAGATAGCCGTGAACTCGGCTTCGGAAGGCCCTCTCAGATCTTTGGAATGAACCTTAACCCTGAACGTTCCTATGCCGGGGCGGGATGGCCTGATCTTCCACCAGAACTCCGTCCTCCCGGGATTGAGCGACTCGATCCTCAGTGATCTCTCCCCTTCCTTCAATTCCACCGTCTGCGGCACATCGATCTCGATCTGAACCGGCCCGGATATCGCCCCGCCGAGATTCGCCAGAGACAACCTGAGCTCGTATTCCCCTCTCATCTGAAGCACCGTCTCGCTGGGGCCGAAACCCACTAGCTTCACCTCTGGCCGGAGGACGAGCTCAAACCGTTCTTCCTCGTCCTTATATGAATTCCACCTGACGGATATCCTCGAGCCGGCCGATCTAAGGCCCGCCACCGCCCATTTCAGCTTCACTCTTTCCCCCGGATTGACGCTTTCAGGGAGGTCGAGCGGGCTGAAGGTCAGCTTATCCGGTGAGGAGAGGCTCATGTTAACCGGCGCCGGATCATCGCCGGTGTTATCAACCTCGATCTCGATCACGCCTGAAACGGCGGGGTTATCGGGATCAGGTATGAGTTTGATGTCTTCAACTCTGAGATGCCATCCTACCTTTTCGAGGTACCGAATGTCATCGAAGATCACCTCTCCCGGGCCGGGCTCTCCCCCTTCGTTTATCCTCGGGGCAACCTGAACGGATCTGACATCGGGCAGGTTGGAGTAGTCGAAGGCGATTGCGCCGATATGCCATCTTCCATCTCCCGCGAAGATCTTCGGAAGAACGTATATGGCTCGGGTGGCGGTCTCGAAATTATCCTCGCCCATCGGTATGACATAGAAACGGACGTTGTCTCCCTTCGTTTCGATCAGCTTATATCTGAAGGTGAAGCCGCCCTTTTTGACGGGAAGCAGATCTCCGATGGCTCGTATCCGTTTGCCCTTGCCGAGGGTGGGATACCGTCGGTTGAGGCCACAGGCCGTCTTTGAGAATGACTTCATCCTCAACGCTTTTTCGCCTTCAAACGAATCCCCTGTCACCTCGACAAAGGCGTCTTTCCCCATCTGTCCTTTATAACAGAAGGCGGTCCACCCGGCGGGAAACCCACCGGGTCCTAACTTCTCGAACCCGCCGTTCGTCAGCACCAAGGTGAAGATCAAGCTAAGGACGTACAGCGACATGATTCTCACCTCGTAGAAGGGCGCTATATTTTATCGCTCATATTATCGCTGAGTGTAGCAGAGATCTTTAAAGCTACCGTCCGCCGCTTATAGGTCATTTATTGTCATTTGTCGTCATTTGTAGTCATTAATGACGGCGAAGCCGAATGACTTAATGACTACAAATGACAGCTGATCTATGGACGGCGGACAATTGGCCATAGATAGTACGGGCGAAAAATCTTTTGCCCGTACTCAAGGGAGATAAGAGCGTATTTTATATGATACCTCGTCGGGGTAGATAAAGCAACTTCTAAATTTACGATATGAGGCCCCGCCGTTCGCTTGAAATCGCCCGGGATCTGGCGTATAATATGCCATGGGCTAAGAGCTTAATATCGAGCGTTAAGGGGAAGTGATCGATGTGTTGGGGGGAAATAGAACGAGGGTTTCGCTTATCATCTCCCTCATCTTACATGCTGTGTTTATCCTGGTCTTGGCGCTCTACATCTCCAACGTCACGGAGAAGCTTGAGAGTTATGTCTCGATATCCTTCCATAAAATTCCCTCTCCCATAAGGAAAGTCAGAGTTCGTAAGCCGGTTATTCTGCCTAAGCCGGCTTTAGCACCGACGGGTGAATACTTCCCTACCGCTGAGGTCAAGAGACAAAGGGAGATGGTCGTGGCGTATATTCGCTCACCCATGGTGGTATCAGCGATCATTCCCAATATGTGCCTGAGATGGAAGGAGGATTCGAGCCGAAGAGGACCCCATACGTTCCCCCTTCAACTCCAAAGGAGATCCCGCGTTAGCATGTTAAGCCTTGATCTTGAATGGAAAAGAATGCTAAAATTAAGCTGAAAGCAAAACACATCGGGGGAAATCATGGGAAAACCTTTGAAAGTCGGTATCGTAGGGGCAGGTATCCTAGGTACTGCACATGCGGAGGCGCTACAGGAGGAGGACAGGGTCCAGCTTGTCGCCGTAGCCGATAAGATCGCCGATAGAGCTCGTTCTCTGGCAGGGCGATACGGCGCAAATGCATATAGCGACGCTCAGGAGATGGTCGATAAGGAGGAGCTGGATATCGCCGTCATAGCTACGCCCGATCCGTTCCACAGAGAACCCTTTACCGTCTGCGCGGAGGCCGGCGTTGGTGTGATTCTATGTGAAAAACCCCTCGCAACCAGCATCAAGGACGCCGAGGAGATGATGAACCTCGCCGGGAAACGAGGTGTCAGGGTCTTCGTCGACTTCGAGAATCGATTCGCTAAGGCCGATATGACCACTAGATATCTCATACAAAACGGATTGATCGGAAAGCCGGTATATGCCGATATACAACTTGATGATAACATAAGCGTTCCGACTATGCTCTGGGGAGAACGTAGCAGAGATTGGGTCGCCAGAACATCAACCGCGCACTTTCTGATGAGCCACACGGTTGACCTGGTGAGATGGTACTTCGAGCCGGCCAAGGTTGAGAAGGTTTTCGCCATCTCCCAGAGACAGGTTCTCGGATACACACCCGATCTCTATGAAGCCTTCCTCTTCCTTTCAAATGGCGTCAAGGTTAGGTTGAAATCCGAATGGATAAGACATATGGATGATCTGGTCGAATTCAGCCAGTATGTAGGCGGTTCAGAGGGAGGGGTGTTCTATCACAAACGACGAGGATTCAATAAATCCGTGGGATGGAAGGCGAATCTGTCAAATGAACTTTCAATCGAAGGTCTGAGATCGATCCAACGGAAGTTGGAGAGCTATGGGATAAAGGTGACGATCGGGCTTGAACCGGATCACTCCAGAGGAGGTGAGGGCTGGAGACCAACGATGAGGATAGATGAGGAGGGGGTCAGGAATCTTAGCGGTTGGCCCTATT
>QMSU01000162.1 GCA_003650975.1 Thermoplasmata archaeon | reverse complement strand
GGTTTCAGATTCTACAGCACCAGTGGCACATCTGCTTATGATGAATGGGATATTGATGACGTATGGGTTGGAGCAAAGAGCGAAACAACAACATGGAGCGAGGGCTTTGAAGGAATAATTCCAGAGTCAGGATGGCCACCTACAGGCTGGGGCATTGATATCGTTTCTGGAACAGATGTAGATAATAACTGGACGATATCAGATGGAACGGGAACACATCCATCTGGTGTTACTCCATTCGGAGATTATATGGCACAGTACAATGCTTATTCTATATCCAGTGGAAATAGTGCAAGGTTATACACGCCAGCCATTAACTTTGCAACATCAACAAATCATAGGATGACGTTCTATATGTATCATAGTGATGATGGTTCATGGTATGATGATAAATTGGTTATACAGGTATCGTTGGATGGCTCAACATGGACAAATGTTACAACATTCTACAGATATGATTCAACAGATCCGGGATGGGTTCAGCACCTTGTTGACTTATCTGCTTATGATGGACAGCCCACAGTTTACATAGGCTTCCTTGGAGTTAGCGACTATGGATATAGCATTTATATAGACAATATTGAAATTGGATATGGTGGAATAAATCTGCTCTTCAGCGAGGAAAAAACATTTGACATACCTGCATACTCAACCATATATGCAGAATTTGGACCATGGAATATTGCTACTGAGGGCAACTACACAATATATGTAACAACTTTAATGCCCGGAGATGAAGATGATACAAATAATCAAACTCAAACCACGGTATGGATAAATGATATCTATGATGTAGGAGCAACATCAATTAACTATCCCACGCACGGGCAGATATATCCAATGGGAAGTTATGCTGTAAATGCAACTTTCGAGAACTTCGGAAATGTTAATTTGGCAAATGTTCCCGTTAACTTATCGATATACAAGCAACTTGGAGGAGGAGTTTTGCTTATGGAAGGTTTTGAAAGTGGAAGCATACCAGCAGACTGGACAGTTTTGAATGAAGATGGAGATAGCTATCAGTGGGAGGCTTATTCCACAACTTCAGCCCATAGCGGAAGCTATGTAGCAAGAGTACATTATAACATATATGGCAATGATGACTGGCTTATTACACCTCAACTTTCAATTCCAGCTGGAGCAACAACATTTTCATTCTGGGCAAAATCATATTCATCATACTATCTAGAAGACTTTGAGGTTAGATTATCCACTACTGGAACAAGTCCATCTGATTTCACCACGGTATTAGATACAGTATATAGTACTCCATATGACTGGACACAATATTCATATGATTTGTCAGCATATGCAGGACAAAATGTATATCTTGCAATAAGATGTATATCTGTAAATGAATTCTATCTATACATTGATGATGTTGAAGTCTCTGCTTCTGGAGGACTTGATTTTGTTTATGGTGTTGATACAACAGTTCCAATAGATGCAGGAGAGACAACGGACTTTACTTTCCCAGCATGGAGTGCAAATGAAGAAGGAAGCTATTTGATAAGGGTAATGACAGAGCTTTCAACAGATGAAGATAATGTCAACAACGCTTCCTCAATATCTGTAACCATAAACAACATTGATGATGTCGGGGCAACAGCAATAAATGCGCCACCAGATTTAATAGGAACAGAAACCCAGGCAATAAATGCAACCGTGCACAACTTCGGAAATTATAATTTAACGACGCCTTTCGATGTAAAATGCACAATAAATCAACTTGTAGGGGGAGGAACGTTCCTCGAGGAAGGATTTGAAGATGGGGTCATTCCTCCGCCAGGCTGGATTGTTAACAACTCCGAGCCATACGAGGGATGGAGAATAGCATATGCTTCTGTTGCTCACTCTGGCGATTATTGTGCAGAAGGAAATCCAAAGACAGGGGCATGCGATGAATGGCTCATCAGTTCGCCAATAACAGTAACAGACCCAACAACCGAGCTGTCATTCTGGTATGATACATACTACTCTTACTATGCCGTATCATTTGAAGTTTTGGTATCAACAACAACACCAGATAAGAGTTCATTCACAGACCAAATATTTGTGGCAGATAACATAACAACGACAGCATATCAGCAGGCAAGTGTGAGCCTTGCAGGGTATGTTGGTGAGACAATATATCTTGCATTCCACTTGTATTATGGCGAGTATACCTATGGATATCTGTTCATTGACGATGTCCTCATTTCAGCTCCACCAGTGTACTCTATAGTATATGAAGATACAGAAACAATAACATCCATAAACATGGGTGAAGATTTGTATGTAGAGTTTGACCCATGGAGTCCATCTGCAGAAGGAGATTATATTATAAATGTTACAACCCTGTTGTCAACAGATGAAGACAATAGTAATAATGCAACCGAGAAATGGATTACTGTAGCAGATATACCTGATGTAGGCGTGGTATCGATAAATGCTCCTGTCGGAGGAGGCGGATCAATATACTCCTCTGATTTTGATAGCAATGATGGAGGCTGGACTGCCACAGCAGACTGGGATCCAGTTGGTGACTGGGAATGGACAAACAGCTATGATGTAAGCAATTATGTTGGTTCTTATACACCTCCACCATCAGCTCATTCGGGCAGTGGATTATGGGGCACTGTGCTTTATGCCGACTATACCAATGCTGGCGGTACAAGCTACTTGAATAAAACATTTGACCTAACAGGCGTAAGTGATGCAAAATTGAGTTTCTGGAGCTGGTCTGACATATTTGGCCCGTATGATTATGGCAGAGTGCTGGTGAATGGCGACGAACTCCTAAGAATACACGATTATAATCCAACTGACTGGGAGTATTATGAAGTTGACTTATCTGCATATGATGGCATGTCAAATGTTGAAATTTCCTTTGCCTTCTATGCCACTACTGTAGTTAACTATGCAGGCTGGTACATTGATGATGTTGAGATAACTGCTGGAAGCGGAGGAGTTGGTGGTCTTCCAGCTGGTAACTATACTGTTAATGCAACTGTAAGAAACTATGGAACAACCACAGAAACATTTGATGTGCAGTGCACAATTTCCAATTTGGTTTATACTGTTATGCTGGAAGATGATATGGAAAGTGGAGCAAATGGATGGACACATTTAGCAACAAGTGGAAACAACTTATGGCATTTAACAACAGCAAGGTATAGCAGTCCAACACATTCATGGTATTGTGGAGACGAAATGACAGGAGAATACGAAGATAACATGATTGACTTCCTTATCTCACCTGCTATGAATATGGCTGGAGCATCACAGGCAATACTAAGCTTCAAACACTGGTATGATACGGAACCAGGCTTTGACTATGCATATGTAACTGCAAGTCCTGATAACTATACCTTCTACATACTGAATACATACAGTGGAAATTCAGGAGGATGGGTTGAAGATAGCGTTGATATAACAGGCTACATAAACTCAACAACTGGCTTAATTAACGTTGGTTTCATATTTGTAAGTGATTCATCTGTCCATGACTATGAAGGATGGTACATTGACGATGTTATTGTAACAAAAATAAGTGGAGCAGGGATACTTTATTCCTCCACCAAAACAGTAATAAACCTTGCTCCAGGAGAGGAAAGGATTGTAAGCTTTGGTCCATTTTATTTAGAAGGACCTGTTACAATAAATGTAACGACACTTTTGCCTACTGATACAAATCCTAATAACAACTATAAGGAAGAAACAATATTAGTAGAGAAGGAGCCGCCCACTACGTGTTGCCTTGTTTCAGGTCCGAAAGGAGAAAATGGATGGTATGTAGGAGATGTGACAGTATCTCTGAATGCATCAGATCCCAACGGAGTAAACGTAACCTATTATCGCATTGACGAAGGTAAATGGC
>QMSU01000161.1 GCA_003650975.1 Thermoplasmata archaeon | reverse complement strand
CGGATTGCCTGCGAGATGTACTTTTCCGCATACTCCGGTCCTGTCATGGAAACTCCGGTTTCCTCCACACCGAAGCCATCATGTATGCACTGGGGGAGAATGCCACCGAGCCAGCTATTTCTGTCAATGACCATCACATGCTCCGCTCCACGTTCTCTTGCAGAAACCGCGGCGGCAAGACCTGCCGGTCCTCCGCCCACCACCGCCACATCCACCGCATGCTCAATCACTGGAGTCACCTCTGGTCCTCCCGGGAAATAGATATGAGCCCGGCGATTTGAGAGTGATATCACGGATGTTCATGCCGAAGTGTTCCTCCATAATCCTCACCACGTGCTGGGTGCAGAATCCTCCCTGGCATCGCCCCATCCCCGCCCTGCACCGGTATTTCACCGATGCAAGCGTTCGCGCACCCAAGGGATTGGAGAGTGCCTCAATCACCTCTGCCTCGGTCACATGCTCGCACCTGCACACCACCCTGCCCCACCTTCCGTCGCCTTCGATAATCCTTGATTGTTCTTCTGCTGGGAGTTCAGAGAAGCGGGGCTTTGATGCTCTTTTGGGGTTGAAATCGGTCTTTTCCTCCAGCTCCAGAGAGCGTGATACCATTCTCACAACCTCCTTTGCAATGGCGGGTGCGGCGGTAAGGCCTGGAGATTCTATGCCCAGCAAATGGATCATGCCATCCCTCTCCTCTATGCGGTAATCGGCCCATCCTCCCGATTCGGGAGGGGAGAGTTTGCAGCGAATGCCGGCGTAGGCGGCAATGGCCGCTCTTTCGGGAATTTCTGGGATGATTTCCCGTGCCTCTGAAAGCAGTGTGCGCATCATTGGCCCGGTGGTGCGGGTATCCTCATGATCATCGATAAATTCGGCGGAGGGTCCCAGAAGAATGTTACCCTCTATGGTGGGCGTGATGTGGACGCCGAGCACACCCAGCTCCTTCACCGGTACCGGATATATCATGGAATTCACAAGAGAGCGATAGTTTTTATCAAGCACCAGATACTCACCCCGGCATGGATACACCTGAAAATCGGGATCCTCCATCATGGATACAATCTCCCTGCAGTGCACACCCGCAGCGTTTATCACCATCTCCGCCTGAAAGTCTCCCTTCCCTGTTTCCATGACAAAATAATCATCCTGCTTTTTCAGACCGGTGACTGCTGTTTCAAGCAAAAATCGCACGCCATTCTCTGCCGCATTCTCGGCAAGGGCTATCGTGAACTCATAGGGAAGGGTAATCCCTGCGGTGGGTACCCACAGTGCGGCGCAGCATGCAACATGGGACTCTCTTTTTTTCATCTCATCCTCATCCAGCATTTCCAGACCTGGTACTCCGTTTTTCATGCCAACGTGTTTGAGACGTTCCAGTTCCTTAATCTCATCCTCATTTTTGGCAATAACGCATTTTCCCGTCCATTTCACAGGAAAACCGAGCTCTTCAGAAAGCCGTGGAAACATGCGGTTGCCCTCCACACAGAAACGCGCCTTGAGGGAGGAGGGAGGCGAGTTTATTCCGCTGTGAATCACACCGCTGTTTGCCTTGCTTGCTCCCGATGCCACGTCACTCCCCTTCTCAAACACCACCACCCTGAGATTGTATTTCGAAAGTTCCCGGGCGATTGCGGAGCCCGCTACCCCACCGCCAATAATGGCAATCTGGAATGCCCTCATCGAAAGGAATAGACGGTGCTGTATAAAAAAGTAGGCATCCCGCAAAAATTGGGAAAGATTTGGGAACGATTATGGTGCAAATCTGGTAAATCAATATAAACAAACCCTCTCTTTTTTAGATGGTGATAAAAATGAAGCGGATGTATATTGCGCTGGCACTTGCTGGCCTGATAGGGTGTGCGGTGCTGGTGGATGCCGGTATCAACGGCATCGGCACGGAAGACGGAAACGGTGTTGCAGGCGGCGCGGGGAAATGGCTCCGCAACAGGATAATGAATCAGTGGAAACAGGGGCATGCCGGATCAGGCAGTTCCCGGATGGAGCAGCAATGGCGATGGCAGCAGGTAGCAGGACACTATCTCAACACCACGCGACTGGAGGGTGTGCTGGAATATGACGGCGAGAACTACACGGTTGACGGTGTGGTGCTGTATCTTGGCAACGAGTGGTTCCTGGAGAGTCTGGCAAAGAGCGATTACGATGGAGATGGCACATATGAGTATGTATGGCAGGAGCTGGAAGGACTGACGGGCTCCTGGGTTGTGGTGAACGGAGTGCTGCATGATGGGATGCTGTGTGTGAGTCATGTAAACGGGATATGGCTCAGGATCCCAAGAGAGGCTGATATCACAGAAATCACCGGGGTGCTCGAACAGTTCAACGGAAGCTATGTAATTGATGGCACCGAATTACTGTTCAAGAAAAGAGGATATTCACGGAGTGACATAGACGGTGACGGGTCTCTTGAACGCACTGTGGAGGAGATCAACGGACTGGTTGGCCAGGAAATTACCGTTGATGGAACCATGACGGAAAAGGGTCTTTTTGCGGCGCATATAAACGGCATATGGGTCATGTAAACTCTCTCCATTTTTCCCTCTCTCTTGCTTTCTATTTTTGAGCGGTTAAATTCTTATAGTATAAGTACATTTGGTTTTCATGTCGCTCAAAGCAAGCGCCATTACTTTCGAGGAGTTCTTCAAATACGCTCAGACAGAGGTGCGAAAGGAAATCAACAACATGGTGCGTGATGAGGACATGTTGTATGCCATCGAGGGGGGAAAGATGCTCCGTCCTGCCATGCTGTTGCTGTCATTCCGCGCATGTAATGGTGAGCAGCAATATTATCATAATGCACTGGAGAGTGCGGTGGGCATGGAACTTGCCCATTCCGCATCCCTGGTGCATGATGATATTATGGATGGGGATGTGGAGCGAAGGGGAAAGCCGGCCCTCCATGTGGTGAGAGGCATAGGGCCTGCCATACTCACCGGTCATAAAATGATAAGCATGGCATTCCGGATATCACTCTCCCACGGCGTGGAGGATGCCCACATCTTTCTTGATACCTGGGATGAGACGCTCGTGGGGCAGCTCAAGGATATCGACTTCACTGCCCATCTGGAAAGCATTCTCAATGGGGACACTCCCGAGAGGCTTCTCAAGGAATACTTTAAAATCATCGGTATGAAAACGGCATCCCTCTTTGCCACCGCCTGCAGGGCAGGTGCCATCGAAGCAAAGGCCCCTCCCGCATTCATCGATCTCATGCGGGCCTACGGGGAAGAGGTGGGCATTGCATACCAGCTCGCCGATGACCTGGTGGACATCATCAACGGGAAGTTCGAGGAGGGTATCATCATGCCGCTCATGCGGGTGTTCGGCGACAAACTTGACCCGCAGTTTATAGAAAAACTCAAAAACAACGGGACAAACATTCTCGAGGAGGCGCTCAGGCGCAATGGTTTTGACCTGAAGAATATCTATCAGACGGAGATAAAACGGCACGTTGAGAGGGCCGTTGAACTTGCCTCCTCGCCGCTGCTGCAGGATGGCATATACAAGGAACTGCTGAAGGAGGCACCGCTCTACATTGTCAATGCCATGGTTAAGAACGTCAATCTGGTGATTTAGTGGCACTGGAGCAGAAAGGAATGCTTTCTCCGTTCACCATTTTCACCTCGATCATCACAGGAGGCTTTTTTCCGCTGCTCGGCTCCTTCTTCGCCGCACTGTTTCTCGACCGTATATACTGGACAGGAGTGGCACTCACTAGCATCGGCGGCTTTCTGGCCCATTACCTTCTCTCGCATACCATCCATGATATATTCCACTATGATATTGAATCCCGGCGCACCCTGAGCAAAAACGCACTGAAAACGCTGCTCGGGATATCCCTTGTCATACTCCTTTTCATTGCCTTCTATCTG
>QMSU01000160.1 GCA_003650975.1 Thermoplasmata archaeon | reverse complement strand
TATCTTGAAGATTTCCTCTCTGGCCTCCTTATCAGGCGGTCCCACCAGGAGGAGTTCATCAAATCTCCCCGGGCGGAGAAGAGACGGGTCTATTATGTCAGGTCGGTTGGTTGCACCGATGATTACCAGGTCGCTCAGCTGTTCAAGCCCGTCTATGGAGGTGAGCAACTGGTTCACCACCGTCTCTGTCACCCTTGACCCATCGTAGCTCCCTCGCTTTGGGGCCAGAGCATCAAGTTCATCAAGAAAGACTATTGAAGGGGCGGCCTGCTTTGCTTTTTTAAACAGCTCGCGGATGGCCTTCTCGCTCTCGCCCACCCACTTGCTGAATATCTCGGGTCCCTTGATGGAGAGAAAATTCGCATTGCCTTCTGTGGCCACAGCTTTGGCAAGCAGCGTTTTTCCAGTGCCGGGAGGACCGTACAGTAGAATCCCCTTCGGCGGACGTATACCCATCTTTTTGAATGCCTCAGGATTTTTCAATGGCCATTCCACCGCTTCCACCAGACGCTGTTTCATCTCATGAAGCCCACCTACATCATCCCATCGTACCTTGGGAATTTCCACCAATACCTCACGGAGGGCTGAAGGTTCTATGCTCTTCATCGCTTCCTTGAAATCTTTCATGGTGACAATCATCTTGCTCAATATTTCGGTGGGAATCGGTTTGTCCAGATCTATCTCCGGTAAATATCTGCGCAGGGCACTCATTGCCGCCTCTCTTGCCAGCGCAGCCATGTCTGCCCCTACGAATCCATGGGTGACATCTGCCAGTTCTTCCAGTTTCACATCTTCTGCAAGAGGCATGCCGCGGGTATGAATCTGCAGTATTTCCCTTCTTCCATTTCTGTCGGGTACGCCGATTTCAATCTCCCTGTCAAAGCGTCCCGGTCTTCGCAGAGCGGGGTCGAGAGAATCCTCACGGTTGGTGGCTCCGATGACAATGACCTTTCCCCTGCCCTTCAGCCCGTCCATGAGGGTGAGAAGCTGGGAAACCACCCGTCGCTCCACCTCCCCGTGCACCTCTTCTCTTTTTGGGGCAATGGCATCAATCTCATCGATGAAGATGACCGATGGTGAGTTTTTCTCCGCCTCCTCGAAGGTCTTTCTGAGGTTTTCCTCGCTCTGCCCGTAAAATTTGCTCATTATCTCCGGACCGTTTATGGTGAAGAAGCTGGCACCTGATTCATACGCCACAGCTCTTGCAATGAGAGTTTTCCCGGTGCCTGGAGGGCCGTACAGCAGCACTCCCTTGGGGGGATCGATACCCAGCCGTTCGAATAGTTCAGGGTGCTTCAGCGGCAGCTCGATCATCTCCCTGATTTTCATGATTTCTTCGTGCAGACCTCCGATATCCTCATAGCTCACCTGCGGAAGTTTCAGCATTTCTTCCTTTATCGGTTCTTCCTTCACGGAAATCTTTGTTTCCTCGCCTATCAGCACAATCCCCTTCGGTTCTGATTTAACCACACCGAACGGCAGGGAATTACCAAAGAGCGCAATGCCGGGAATGACGATGGTATCGCCTGCATTCACCGGCCGTTTCAAAAGTCCCCGTTTGACCAGGCTTTCAATGCCGTGGCCAAACTGGATGCGCTGGCTCTGGGAGATGGCAGGAGCAATCACCACGCGCTCTGCCACCTTGGGCTCTGCCCTCCGTATAATGACCTTGTCACCTATGCCGACACGCGCATTCTTCCTTGTGAGATTGTCAATTCGGATGATACCCCTCCCCTCGTCCACAGGGCGGGCACGCCACACTATTGCTCCGGTAATTCTCCCTCCCTCTATCTCAATGACATCGCCGGGTGACACACCGAGTTTCAAGCGCGTTTCGGCGTCCAGTCTGGCTCTTCCTGCCCCCACATCCTGGCTCAGGCCCTCTGATACTCGTAGAATGACTTCGTTCATCTTATACCTCTTTGCAACGCTTTTATCATAACACACCCATATTAATTTCTTTTGCTCTTATTATTACGCCGTAATATAAAAATATTATGGAAAATGAAAAGCGAGTAGTTGCATGCCCATCATTTTTGGGAAAAACTGCACCATGAATATGCGACCTTTTTCTTTCCTGCTTTTATTCGATAAAAATGTGAATACAATACCTTTATATTTCCATGCTCTTTTTTGCATCGTGGTGGACACCTATTTTCAGGAAATAGAAGAAAAGGCAAAGGAGTGCTATGAGATTGCTTCACGGGCGCGCAGGCGGGGTTTTGACCCGAAAAAGGAAGTGGAAATCCCTTTTGCCAAGGACCTTGCAGACCGTGTGGAGGAACTTGTGGGGCCCAAGGGCATTGCGCGCAGAATCCGGCACTATCTTAAGGAGAAGGGAAGGGAGGAAACGGCACTCCAGATTGCCATGGAAGTTGCAGAAACAATGCAGGGTGACTTTGCAGGCGTCATTGAGCAGGCGGTGAGAACAGGGCTTGCCATTCTTACCGAAGGGGTGCTCGTGGCGCCGCTGGAAGGAATCTCGAGTGTGGAAATCGGAAAAAACAGCGACGGCAGCAAATATGTTGACCTCTATTTTGCAGGCCCCATACGCTCTGCGGGTGGCACGGGAGAGGCAATGAGTGTTCTCATTGCCGATATTGTGAGAAGGAAATTTGGCATCGACCGCTACAAGCCAACCGAGGACGAGATAGAACGGTATAAGGAGGAAATTCCCCTCTATGACCGCATCACCCACCTGCAGTACCTGCCCTCTCCTGAAGAGATCGAACTGATAATAAAAAATTGCCCCATATGCATAAACGGCGAGGCCACCGAGGACAGAGAGGTGATGGGAAAGCGCGACCTCCCGAGGGTGAGGACCAACAAAATCAGGGGCGGCGCCTGCCTGGTCATAGCCGAGGGGCTGTCACTGAAGGCTCCAAAGCTCTCCAAACACGTGGCACATCTACGGCTTGAAGGATGGGATTTTCTGAACCGTTTTTCATACGAGAAGGAGGAGGAAAAGGGGATTGCACCCTCTGACAAGTACGTGAAGGATTTGATAGCAGGGCGGCCGGTCTTCAGCCATCCCTCACGAAAAGGGGGGTTCCGGCTGCGCTACGGGAGAGGGAGAACATGCGGGCTTGCCGCGCTTGCGGTCAATCCCGCCACCATGGTACTGCTTGATGAATTCATTGCCATTGGAACGCAGATGAAGACGGAACGACCCGGAAAGGGAACCATTGCCACACCCTGTGATTCCATAGAGGGACCCATGGTGCTGCTGGACAACGGGGATTTTCTGCGGGTGGACGATGTGAAAACCGCAAGAGAGGTGCGGGAGCATGTGGTGGAGATAATCGATCTCGGAGAGATACTGGTGCCGTTTGGCGAATTTTCTGAGAACAACGCCATTTTGCCGCCGGCAGGCTACTGCCATGAGTGGTGGGTGCAGGAGCTTGAAGAGAAAGCCTCGCTACCCGAGGTGCAAAAAACCTGCGCCATCGAAGACCTGCATAAAATAGACGATAAAACAGCAGTTGAACTCTCTGAGAAATATCACATTCCGCTTCACCCATCCTATACCTTTTTCTGGCACGATATCACAGAGGAAGAATTCACCTATCTGCAGAAGGCGGTGGAGCAGGCCAGCCTGCACGACGGCGCACTTCACATGAAAAGGGACGAAACGCTGAAGGAGATTCTGCTGAAGCTCGGCGTGGAACATAAGGAGAAAGATGGCTACCTCATTGAAAGAGGCGCCTATGCCCTCATCAGATGCTGTGGCTGTGATGTGGAGGGGGAACGGATTGTGCGCATAAGAAATGGCACCGGGGAACCCATGGATGCTGTCCAGAAAATGGCGGGCATACCAATAATGCCGAAATCGCTCCACCGGATAGGTGCTCGAATGGGAAGACCCGAAAAGGCGGCAGAGAGAAAAATGAAGGCATC
>QMSU01000159.1 GCA_003650975.1 Thermoplasmata archaeon | reverse complement strand
TATACCAGCTTTCCTGCCTTTCGAATATAGAATTATTAACTACTACCCAATCCCCTTTCATACTCACTTAAACTAAAGGATACCAAAGAATAATCGGTGAGATGAAAACCCAAATGGGTTCTCACTCTGCTTTAATTAAAACCCATTTAAACCCGTTATATTCCCGTTTCTCTCCCCCTTAAATATATTAGGGGTGCCCGGAAACCTTCTTAAAACCCGTTATTTGGTTTCTACTATGGAATACCGGTAAGCTGTGGGTGTGGAGCGGGATTATTTTCTATATATTTCCCCGGATTATCGGATAAAAAATTTATAAGCGAAATTTTTTAATAAAAAAAGGTGCTTTAAACTTACGATGGGTATTGATATTGTGGCGCTGGACAAACACAGAAACGAATTGAGAGAAAAGCTGTACAAGGCAAAGGAAGAGAGAGAAAGGTTAAATAAGATAACCAATGAGCTGAAACAGGTAAAAAATAATCTGATAGAGAGGATAAATGAATACCGGAAGGAAGGGCTCATGCACAAGGAGAAAAGAGATGAACTCAATCAGAATGTGGCCCGGGCAAAGAAAAAGAGAAGCGAATACAATGAGGAATATGAAAAAATAAAAAAGAGAGTCGAGGAGGTGAGAAGAACCTATTTTCCCACCGGTCCCTCCCTTGAGAGTTTGAGGAAAAAACGGGATGAACTGGAATTCAAACAGATGACGCATCAACTCCGCAAGCATGAGGAGGAGGAACTCATTGAACAGCTTGCCGAAATTAACAGGGAAATCAGAGAGCGGGAAAAGGTGCTGGAGGGGAACGAGGAACTGGAGGAACTGGTGAAAAAGGAGGAGGAGTTGAAAGCAAAAAGCGACAAGGAGCATCAGAGAGTGCAGGAATTTGCGGAAAAGGCGCAGAAAGAGCACATGGAGATGCTCGAATGTTTTGAACGGGCCCACCATCTGAAAAGGGAGTTGCGGAAGGTGGATAAGGAATACATAATGAACCGTCTGAATGCAGACAAGGCGCACCGGGAATTCATTACCTACATAAAGGAGATACGGGATATCGAGGAAAAAATCAAGGCGATAAAGGATGCAGAAAAGCGGGTTGAAATCAAAAAGGAAAAGGATGTGCTGACAAAAAAGGCAGATGACATCTATCAGAAATTCAAAAAGGGGGAGAAGCTCTCCACGGAGGATTTGCTGCTCCTGCAAAAAGCAGGGTTGATATGATCCGGTTTTGACCGGCGGTTTTAATCAACAGGGGAAAGGTTTAAAACAGGCCATTTGTTGTATATGCGGAGGGAATGAGATGCAAAAAGAAAAGGATGTGATTATACAATTTCACAGACTGCTTGCCCAGATAGTATCTGAAATAGAACGATTATTTCCTGATAGTGCAAAAATATGGAAGGAATATCACGATTTTGGCGTTTATCCCCATCATGTGCACAAATCAAAGAACGCCCACATGACCGCCTGTATCATCCTGGGGACAAAGATAGCCGCCATATTCTCCTATGCCACACACTCCAGCCTGAACAAAACCGCTGAACGGCTGGCAGAAATGAAATAGTGTGATCACATTGTACCGGCTGCGCTTCCTTTGGGTTAGCGCGGGATATGCTGCCTGTCACCGCTCCCAGGGGTATTTGTCGCTGAAATACTCATACCAGTGTTCCCTGAACTCCACGAGCTGTGCCCCCTCATAGATTCTCATGCCATTTTTGCATTCATTCAAATTTTTTCCAAGATTTGTATCATTGAGATGGTGTGCTATCACATCCACCGCGCTCACATGTTCTCTTTTTATTTTCACCCACCATCTCCCGTCTTTTTCAAACGGTTTCTGCACGGCATGCGGGCTGTGACGCCACTTTTCCACAAAGGATTCGGCATGCTCATGCTCTGTCACTGGCGGGCCCATATGCAGTTTCACCTCATCGAGTGTGAGGCGCTCCAGGTGGATGGCAATGAATGCTTCCCCATCTGCATACCATGTGGTGTCGATGACATGAAAATCATGCTGCTCCAGCACAGTTGCCAGATGGGATGCCGCCTTTCTGAGCTGGGGGTAGAGAATGTCATCCGGAATGGGGGGAGGTGTGAATACGATGCCGATGAAATTGCGCAGTTTCTCCTTCAGTGTAGCATCTGGAATGGGTGCGGCCGGATTTGGAAAAAAGAAGGTGATTTTTGGCTCTCTGAGAAATTCCCGTGCCGCGGTGATGAACATCTCCAGTTTCTCCATGGAGAGAGCCGCTGCCACATTTCTTGATGCATCAACCGGGTCAACGAACACGAACCGCTCGTCAAACTGCTGGCGCTCCTCCTCCAGGTAAAGAACCACCTTTCGCCCCCATTTTTGACTTGCTTCCAGCACCCCTGCAAAGGTTCCGTATTTCAGCACCATAAGCTCGGTGAGATATCCGGAAAATCCCTCGGTTTTTGCCTCAGCCCCGTAACATCCGATACCCCTCAAAAACTGTTTGAGGAGTCGCACCTCGTTTTTCTGTTCCTCCTTCAGATGGTGGATAATGTAGGCGGTGTGGAAGGGGGTTCTATCCACTGCACTCAATTTCTCTCTGGCACTTTTCACCCGATAACAGGGGACAATGTCCGTCTGATATCCTTCATAGTATCCCCTGATGTAGGGGTGTTCTGCATACTGCACCATCCATTGCTCCAGTATCTGCTTGCCGAGAGTGATGGTGATATCCGCAAGCTGCTCCCTTCTGTATTCAGGCGGGAATATCAGGAAAAAATCAATATCAAGTGCATCCCGCAGGTACGTTCCCTTGGCAACCGAGCCCACAAGCATGCTTTCCACCCCCCGGGGTTTTTTTTCATCTATGGCCGCCTTCAGTCTGCCAACGGTCCGGTGAAGTTTTTTCTCCTCCTCCGGGGAGGGAGAAACACGCCGCAGCACCTCATCCACAATTTTGTTCATAGATGCACGACCTCTACGTCGCTATATATCGGTCCTTTGGGGGTAAGTACACTCTGTTTCAGTGTTATTCTGTCGCACATCACATTCCCGAACTCCGTGTGTTCATGCGCCTCAACGACCCGTATGACTTCATCTTTTCCCTCCCTGCTTTTCATCCGCGCAATGGTTACATGGGGATGAAAATTCCGCTCCTTTTTGAAACCGAGGGTGAAGAGATGCTCATCAATATTTTTTGAAAGGGCAACTGTCTCCCCCCTATCCTGAAAACCAATCCATACCACCTTGATGTGCTGTCTGCCGGGAAACACACCAACGCCCTGCAGTGCCGCCGTATAGGGCGAGATGTCTGCCACAACATCCCTCATTTGTTCCTTCACCCTTTCCACGGTCTGTTCATCCACCTCTCCCAGAAATTTGAGGGTGAGGTGCATGTTTTCCGGCTCCACCATTTTCAGTTTAGCACCCGTGTTACTGAGCGCCTGATAGAGCTGGTGGATGCGTTCATTCACTTCAACATCAATGGCAATGAAGACCCTCATCGTACTAATAGTGCATCTCATATTTCTTTTTTACCACCTTTGGTAGTCCAGAGTGAAAAGAATGACATGGGTGCAAAAGAGGGTACTGAAGGCACCGGTTTTCTCCTTATAGACACATCGTCCTCCACGGATGAGTAAAAGAAACGACACCCCTTATTTTATGGAATTTTCATAGGAATAATCGGTAGTATCACATCCCTGCTGATACCGACAATAGTAAAGCATTTAATGGCACAGTGATTACTCCACCATGAAAACCACGTTTAGCATTATAAAGGCGGATGTTGGCGGCTGTCCGGGCCACTCCATCGTCAACGAGGATTTGCTTGAGGTGGCCTATGAAAAGCTTTCTGAGGGAGTGGAAAGTGGTATCATCAAGGACTTTTTTGTCACCAACTGCGGCGACGACCTGGAACTCATCATGACCCATGAC
>QMSU01000158.1 GCA_003650975.1 Thermoplasmata archaeon | reverse complement strand
GCGCTGGTGGCAGTGGTGGCCGTGGGTGCCGTGTACATGAAAAAGAAATTCAAGTAGTTGCCAACATTCCCTTTTGGGTGTGAGAGACTGCTCAATGGATGAATAAGATGAGAAATACTTATAAAAATAAATTTGTTATATAGCTCCAGAGGAGCATGAACCTGAGCAAAACTGAAAAAGAGAGGTTGGCTGAGGAGAAATTTAAGGAATGGTTAAATGAAAATAAAATCCCTTTTTGGTACATTCAGCAGGATAAACTTACTTTTGCTCATGCTTTCAAAGGGGAAATGATGAGAAGGCCGGATTTTATCATTCTTCTCCCAAACATTGGCTTCATAATAACTGATGTAGAATACAAGGAGCCGGCCAAGAAATATGCAGAATTTCAAATTAATGTTGATGAGACATATAAATATTGTAAAGTACAAGAGAAATACCGCTTGCACATTTGGTATGTATTCTCAAATGCCAGAAATCACTTCAACATATGGTACTGGATTCCAGTTTCAAAGGTGAGAGAAATCGGGGAAGAAAAAAAGTATGGAGAGTATTTTGGGATACCCCTGGATAGCTTTATCGTTATTTCCAAAACCCAAGGTATCGAGAAATTGTTTTCTGAAATGCCGAAATTCTGAGGGAATGGAATCAAACAAGCCTTGCTTTTCATTCCATTGATTTTTTTATTACCGCGTTTCTTCTAGCTACCAGAAACACCGCGAGGTATTCAGGAACCTCAGCATCTCCTTTTTCCAGTTTGAACGTCTGCTCATTCATGGTGATTTCAACTGGTTTGTTGATGATGATCTTCACCGGCTCATCACCAAAGACAACCGCATCACGCAGCGGGTCAAAACCCTCCATGCCATCAATATCCACCGGCGTCACCCGGAGTCCTGTCTTACCGTGAAGTGAACCGGGAAGCCGGATGAGACGCTTGATATCGGTGGTGACGGGCTCGTCTGCTTCTCCTGTGAGTGAGACTGCCAGATTTTTCATTAGGGGGATGGCAATACGTTTAAATCCGGTGGCCTGGTCAAGTTTTCCTCTCTTTATGCGTGCTATCCGCTCGTCTGTGAGTCCCCCATACAGTTCCTCTGCTGTTTTTCTCCCTATACCCTCAATTTTGGTGAGTTCCCGTATGGCATCTTCCCGCTCCATGTGGCGTATCCGCTCATAAAAGGCAACCAGCCCCTCCAGAATTCTGCGCGTCCATCCTCCGGAGGATGGGTCAATTTCAATGGTTTTGTGGGTGAATCTCTGTCCATAACGCGCATCACCTTCTCTGGGGATGCTCCTCTCCCGCACGATTTCAGAAAGGTCCAGTCCTCGCCCCATGATATAATCAATGATTTCCCTCCGCTCCTGGCTCCCAAGAGAAAGTACCGCCTTGTGGGAAACGTGACAGTGATACCCCCTTCCACCGCTGAAGTACACGCGCGTCTCGTTTTTTCCAAAGCCAAAATCGTCGTGGAGAAAGGAGAGGAGTTTCTGCATTTCTTTTTTCACCTCAACGAGTGCCTCTGTGTATGAGAGCTGCTCTGCCTGGGGAAGATGATCGGCATCGAGGTCGAAGATGAGGTCGGCGCCCATCCACTGTTTCTCCCTCATGGTGGCAGCCGAGGGAGTGCGGTAGTAGGCAGATGAGTAATATACATGGGCTGGAGCATGGGAATGGAGATAGCGGGAGAGCTGCTCTCTTGACGAGAATGCCATGTGACGGTGCATGGTGTCCTCATCGAACAGCATGAAGGCATACTCTCTTCGCTCAAACCGCTCCGGAAGGAGAATACGTGAATGAAGATAGTACCGGTGAAATCTCTTTTTCAGGAAATTCATCTTCTGCTCCTCCTGCGATAGTAAAAGAGCGGATGCCTCACAGTTTTGCAGAGCTGGTCCGGGTAACAGAGCCCCCAGGTGAGTATGGTATCACATCGTGGGACTGCATAGGTGGTGCCCGATGCCTTTCCGGTAATGTGCTCTATCTGGTAGCGTGTTTTCTCCATATTGAAATCCGGCGAGGCAGAAAAGAGTTTGAGTATGTCATCGGTTTCCATGCCAATGGCGTGCAGAAAGGTAACCAGAGTGAATCGTCCCACATGGGGAATGTTTGTGCCAGCCCGGGCAGCGGCGGCAAGGCTTTTGATGCATGGAGGAAAATACTCTTCGTTCACCTCTTCAATTTTTGGGCGTCTGTCTTTGCTTGCAACACTGCTTCTCATGGCCACTATGTCATCCCTGAATATTCTTTTTACTTCGGGGGGTGCAAAGAGATTGGCAAGCTCTCTCTGGATTTTTTCCCGTATTGCCTCCTGTATGAGGCGGGCAATCTCATGGTGCTGAAGCACTACATACCCATGTTGTAAATTCCGATTAACAAGTTTCCATTTTGTATCCCATGTGGGAGCGTACTTGAGATAATCGGTGAAATGGATGCCCCTGTGGTCTGTGGTAATGCCGAATTCCCCTGCCAGTATCGATATGAACTCCGGTGGTTCGTTTTTCAGAGCCGTATATGCCTTTTTTGCCTCCGCCAGTGCATATCGTCTGATGAGATATTCACTCTCCACAGCCGCCACAATCATCCGTGCGATGGGATATGAGAAAAGCTCCATTATGCAATCCGCCTCGCCCAGTAGTGGCACCTCATCAACAATGCCTCTTTTCAGTGCCTGGTGTACCCGGGCAATACCCCTCATTCGCGCCCGCTCATACACCGCATCGGATAAAATATCCGCTGTGTTCACCTTTTCATTTTTCACCCACTCCTTTGCCTCTGTGGTGAAGGGATATCGCGCAAGTTGAGTCAGGTCCACGGAATTAAACATGTGAGGTATAAAAAAGATGAGGGGTCTGAGAAGCCATATATAATTAATTTATTTTGGATTAACATATTTAAATAAGTCTGGAAGCCTAAAAAAACTATGACAAATATTACAATGCAAACTCAGGAAAAAATCAAGTAAAGCATCATCTTTTGAAGAGTGATATTCTAAAGATTCGCTTACATTATTTTTTAAAATTGTATATTCATCTAAAACACAAATACCATCTACTTGTTTTGAAAGTTCTATATTTTTATAATGATTTTCAATATGATCTTTTAATTTATTCATTTTTAGTCCCTTATAAGCAAAAATATAACAAGGAATGTGATCCTGATCCGTGATATATTGGTTACAGTCATCATCGGGTTTATTATTATATATAAGATGAATAGGAATGTCTCGATTTAAGTCTTTAACAGAATCAATTACTCCCAACACCCCGCTCTTTCCATCCTTACCCAATAACTCTGTTTTTCGTAAACGTGATTTTACTTCTATATGTGCAAGGACACCAGAACTTAAGAAATGACTTGCACCACCATAATCAAAAATAGGAAAAGATTCATCATAAATTATTATATCTGCTTGTCTACTAATATTATCATCAGAATCAATTATTTCGCCAGTTCCAACAATAAATTTTTTTGGAAAAAATCTTTCTAAAAAATTCGATATAAAACCCTCTCTTAACATTCCCTCTAACGATGAATGTTTAAGTTCACCACTACATTCATATAATGCTTTTAGAACCTTACTCGAACAATTAAAATAATCTTTAACAATTTTCATCGATTCACCATTAAAAATATGTTAGCTAATTTATAAAACTATCCGTCACCCGAATGTTGCAGCTATTTTGTATTACCTGCAAACGTTACAGAACCTTTACTTATTAATTAAGGGAGTTATAATATCCTCTCACAAGCATTCAGAAAATGCCATTTGTGCCACCCCTCCATTGGAGAATGAGGAAATTGGCATGGTTGCCGTGCCCCGTGTAATGAATAATGAAAAGATTAATAATTGCATATCCTTCATACTATGGCCGTGGGATTTATTCTGATTACAACCATGCCAGCAAAGGAACAT
>QMSU01000157.1 GCA_003650975.1 Thermoplasmata archaeon | reverse complement strand
TTGCAGAATACGCAAAAAAGCTTGGAATACATGTTGAAATTGTGAATTTGGTTGTGACGGGCGTAAATGATGGCATCGAACAGATTAATGAAGTAATAGAAAAGCATCTAAAATATGTGGGCAGCAGCACGCCAATCCATTTCACCCGTTATTTTCCTGCATATAAATTTCATGCACCTCCTCCGCCCGTTGAAAAGCTCGAGTATGCATGTGAAAGGGCAAGAAAAGAGGGGATTTTATATGCATATATCGGTAATGTTCCTGGCCACAGATATGAGAATACATACTGCCATAATTGCGGCACACTTTTAATCAAAAGATATGGGAGCAGCATGATGAAAAATTATTTGAAGGAGAGTAAATGCCCTCGCTGTAAGGCGGAATTGCCCATCATATTGTAATAAAATAGCTTACTGCAAAAATTTATCGCGCAAATTTTCGTCTATCTCTCCAAGCTCTCCCACAACAAGCTCTTTCAATACTGTTGCGATTTTATCAAGTTTTATAACAGAATCTGTTTTCAAGCCCGTTCCCTTGAAAGCTGGTTGCTTGGAGGTTATCAGTATATCTGCATCAGATAATTCAGCTGGAATCTTCAAAGATATAAAAGCCACAATAACATCTCTTTTTCCTTCATGAATTACCAAAGGCGTAATTTGGCAAAAGACAAATCAGTAAACGGAAAAGGAATCAAAACAATTTTTCCCTTCTTACTTTAAATCTTCAATTTTGTAAATATCTGGCTCCTCATCTAAAAATTCGGACAAAGATTTTTCTGATAATTTCATTAATGGAATGGCTTCTCTTTCATACAATAATTCATCCAACTTCCTGGATATTTCTGCTAATCGTTGCTTTATATCTTTGATTTCGACTTCAATACTCATGTTAAAATAATATTACCTACATAATAATGAAAATAGGCTGTTATGGTAAATAAATGTGAAAGGTAAATAAATGTGAAAACTTTAAGTATGCTGCTCCTTTCCACAATATGCTTAATGCGCTTCCACTGGCTGTAGGTATTTTATCGCTTGCGGTGGCTGCTGGAGTGGCGATTTACATTCTTAAAAAGCCGAAAGGCGATAAAAAAATGCAGGAAATAGCGGAGGCAATTCATAAAGGAGCTATAGCTTTTCTCAATGAAGAATATAAAATTATCGTGGTTTTCGTTGCCATCGTTACCCTTGCCCTTCTTGCAGCCAGCCATTACACAGATATGCCGTGGCAAACCAGCCTTGCATTCCTCACAGGTGCCTTTTTCTCCGCATTAGCAGGCAATATTGGCATGAGAATAGCGACGGTAGCCAATGTAAGGGCGGCGGAAGCGGCAAAAAAAAGTTTGAAAGACGGCTTGATAATCGCTTTTTCTTCAGGCTCTGTAATGGGGCTTACTGTTGTGGGGCTTGGCATAATAGGCGTAGCATCATTCTTCCTTTTATTTGAAGAAAAGGCATCAAGCATTCTCTTCGGCTTTGGTTTTGGGGCAAGCAGCATAGCTTTATTTGCAAGAGTGGGAGGCGGGATATATACGAAGTCGGCAGATGTAGGCGCAGACTTGGTGGGTAAAGTTGAAGCAGGCATACCAGAAGATGATCCCCGCAATCCTGCCGTTATTGCGGATAATGTTGGAGATAATGTTGGAGATGTCGCTGGCATGGGTGCAGATTTATTTGAATCATATGTTGATTCAATAATTTCAGCTATAACCCTTGCCATAATAGCTGCTGTGTATAAAAACGGCGATCTATATCCGCTCATTATAGCTGCATTGGGAACCATCGCCTCCATAATTGGAATGGGTTTTGTGAGAGGAAAAAATCTCTATGCAGCTTTGAGAAACGGGCTATTTGGGGCGGCAATAGTTTTCGCTGCATTAGCATTTATCGCAACAAAATACATGCTCGAGGATTTGAAGCCATATTATGCTGTGCTCGTCGGCCTAATAGATGGCATTATTATCGGGCTTACGACAGAATATTTCACCTCCGAGCAGAGAAAGCCAGCTCAACAAATAGCTCATGCCTCTCAAACGGGGGCGGCGACAAACATTCTGCAGGGGCTCGCTGTTGGAATGATGAGCACAGCCATCCCCATAATTTCAACATGCGTTGCAATGATTCTCGCTTTTGAATTTGCGGGCTTTTACGGCGTTGCTTTAGCTGCCATAGGAATGCTTTCGACACTTGGCATCTCACTGGCAACAGATTGTTATGGGCCCGTAGCCGACAATGCTGCTGGCATAGCGGAGATGGCTGGGCTGGGAGAGGAAACGAGGAAAAGGGCGGAAGCTTTAGATGCTGTGGGAAATACAACGGCTGCGATGGGAAAGGGCTTTGCCATTGGCTCAGCTGCAATAACTGCCTTAGCCCTAATCTTCACTTTCGTGGAAAAAGCAAAGGAATTGATGGGAAAGGAAATAAATCTTACCCTCACATCCCCCTATCTCATGGCTGGCGTTTTCATTGGAGCAATGCTCCCATTCATTTTCTCTTCGATAACCATAGGAGCTGTCGGGAGGGCAGCGGAAAAAATGGTGAATGAAGTAAGGAGGCAGTTTAAAGAACTTGGCATTCTCGAAGGCAGAGGAAAACCAGATTATGAGAGGTGCATAAGGATTGCTACAAGAGGTGCTTTAAAGGAAATGATTCTGCCATCCAGCATGGCTGTGGTGGTGCCTATCGTCATTGGCATATGGCGTATCGAAGCCCTCGTTGGCTTACTTGCTGGCGCCACAGCATCTGGCTTTTTGATGGCAATATTTCTTGCAAATGCTGGCGGTGCGTGGGACAATGCGAAGAAGTATATTGAGGCAGGTAACCTTGGCGGAAAGGGAAGCTTTGCCCACAAGGCGGCAGTGGTCGGCGATACAGTTGGCGACCCATGCAAGGATACAGCGGGGCCATCTTTAAATATCCTAATAAAGCTCATGTCAATTGTGAGTCTTGTTTTCCTTCCTCTATTTGTAAAATTTGCAGGATAAAATGGAATTAAAAAGAGAGCTTGGGCTTAAGGAAGTTGTGGCGACTGTGGTTACCTCTGTAATTGGGGGAGGGCTTTTTATTTCAACGATACAGATACAGAGTAAGGTAAATGTTGGCTCTGCAATTATTCTCTCATATATTATAGCAGCCATTCCAGCCTTTTTAATGGCTTTATGCTATGCGGTACTCTCCTCAGCTTTACCTTCTTCTGGCGGAGAATATGTTTTTGTCAGCAGGATAATAGATCCTTTCATCGGCTTCATATCCACGTGGGCAAGATGGTTTGCCATGATTGCAACAATAGCAGCGATGGCTGTAGGAGATATAATTTTGATAAATAACTTCTTTGATGTCCTTGGCATGCATGCAGCTGTTGATTTTATAGCAGCGAATATACAGATTATTGCCATAGTACTCGTTATTCTCTTTTTCCTGATAAACTACCTTGGCGTTAAGGTTTATGGAAGGGTTCAGACGGCAATGTTTGTGCTTTTGATGCTGGGCATTTCTTTGCTTATTATATTTGGCATAAGAAATGTGAGTTTGAGCAACCTTGAATATTCATTCCATTTCAACATGGAAAATATTGCCATGGCGAGCAGTTTAATTTTCTTTAGTTACATTGGCTTTGCAGCAATAGCAAATGCTGGAGATGAGGTTAAGGAGCCGGAAAAAACGCTGCCCAAAGGAATTACAGTATCGATGTTTGCAATAGCTCTTGCCTACATTTTTGTTGCTCTCGTAACCTATGGCTCAATGAGCCCTTCATTTTATGATTCTTACGATTTCTCTTCTGGCTCTGTGCCCGATTTAATGGCGAATTTTCTTCCCGCAGCTATAGCTGTATATGTTGCTTTTGCTGGCTCAATTGCAATCATTTCCGACATAAATCCAATGATGCTTGCAACATCCCGCCTTGCCTTTGCATGGG
>QMSU01000156.1 GCA_003650975.1 Thermoplasmata archaeon | reverse complement strand
GCCATGTACGATGCAGCATCCGGAAGCTACACCGT
This sequence comes from Thermoplasmata archaeon, assembly GCA_003650975.1. Taxonomy (GTDB): domain Archaea; phylum Thermoplasmatota; class E2; order UBA202; family JdFR-43; genus B78-G9. The sequence continues at coordinate 3,888 of QMSU01000156.1, read as the reverse complement.
GTTCCTCGTGGGCATCACCCCACCGGGTTCGCCCTATGACTTTGCGGTGACACGGGGCATGGGATTGTTCGCAAAGGTGACCTCCGGCAGCGTCTGGCACGGCGAGGGGTAAAGGGGGCTATTCCTTTCCTTTTCCCTCCTCACAGATAAAACTTCACGGCAAGCTTTGTTGCGGCATCCCCTATATTCCGGCCGTGATATACATCGGCAATCATATGGGCAATGTGATGCATCTCCTTCTCTCCCATGCCAAGGTGGGTCACCTCGGCCACTCCCAGTCGCCCCATGCGATCAATGAATATGTGATGGCTTTCCAGCCTTTTTTGCAGTGCCACTGCCTCTTTGTCACTCAGGGCGAGCATCACCTGATGGCTTCCGGTGAATCCCCGCTCCGAAAACATGACAGGGACATGCAGTTCATGCATCGCCTCTGCGAGAGTCCTGGCATTTTTGATTACCTGTCGTGCATAGCGTGCCCTGTGCTCCCGCATCTCTTCCAGTACCATGCCCAGACATGCTATCCGATGGACATGCGGGTTGTCCACCAGCCCTATGCCCTCCTCGATATCGAACCGCAGATATCTCGCAAGTGCATCGGCAACATCGCGGTTATTGGTCATCACAATCCCGCCCTGCGGGCCGGGAAACGATTTATGCGTTGAACCCATAAGGATGTCGCTCCCCTCCTTTAGCGGTTGCTGAAATTCACCCCCTGCGATGAGGCCAAGTACGTGAGATGCATCATAGGCAAACGTGCCACTGAAATGGCCGGCCATTTTCTCCACGGGATGCGGAAACAGGATGACAGAGGAGGCAAGCAGCACCAGAGGCACCTCCCGCTCCACCTCTCCCAGCCGTTTTTCATCCACACAGTAGTCCTTCATTGGCAGTGGACGGAACCCTCGCTGGAACTTCCCGTAGCCAAAGGGATACCCGCCGTGTTCCGGAGGAACGCCTGCGATATCATCGCCTGCCTTGGTAAATGCAAAAATGGCGGCGAGGTCGCACATATTCCCTGAAACGGGGGTCACAAAGGCATATCGTGCGGAAAACACCTCCCTTGCCAGCGCTTCCACCGCAGCGCACACCTCGGCTGCGTACCGGTCGCCTCCGTACCATTCGCCATCATAACGTCCCGCAAGGTCGCTTGAGAGCGCCCACCGCGCAGATTCCGCTATCCAGTTCTCCGATGCTATCAGATTGATGCCGGAAAGTTTGTACACTTCGTGCTTCCTCACGAGTTCGTTTACCGTGTTTTCTTCCATAGTATGAAGGCAATCACCGCAGCAACCACTATCACCAGTCCGATGGCCAGCGCGCCGCCCCCACTCTTTGTCCTGCTCTCCAGGCTGAGATACACCACCCTTTCGTTGCTTTTGTCCTCATGACCCACGGGGTAGTAGGTGAGGGTTATTTTTGTATCCGTCTGTGCCGACTGTTCTGCCTTTATGCGCATGGGAACTGCCTTTGTTTCCCGCGGCTGAACGGAGACCTTTTCATCATGGGAGAAGAGAAAGCCTGTGGTATTGTCTTCCGCGATTTCCACATAGATGGGGGCATTGCAGCTGTTGGTGATATTGAGGTATATCTGCGTTTGTTCTCCCCTATAAAGGCTCACCTCGGGAGGAATATCCACAATGATGCCCCTGTCGCGGAAGTCAGCCATTATGTAAAAATCCTGTGACGCCTGCGAACCCTTTATCAGAAAATTGCCGTCCGTGGACGCATTCAGTGACATCTGATAGCTCACATAGGCATCCACATCCTTGAGGGCATTGAGGGTGATACTGACGCTCTGGCTCTGTTCTCCCCCGGTGATACCGCTTGGTGTGATGGTGAACGTTGCAGGGGAAACCGAGACACTCACCCAGTCGGGAACGTTCTCCACCGCCACCTTCACCGTCACCGGCAGGGGGATAATGGCGCCAAATCCCCAGCTGAACGTAATATCTGCCGTGGTTGAAACACTTGTATCCGATGGGATGGCAGGAGGGTCATCCACGTCAATGGTCATGCTCGAGGGTATAAAACCGGCACCTACCGCAGGCAGGAGCAGCACCAGCAAGGGTAATGCAACGATTTTTTTCATAATGCTTATATCATATGCCATATAAGTTTTTTATCACTCTTTTGGAGACATCATCAAGGCAAGAAAATGAGAATAACCGGGATATCTGTGGCACGCTTCCGGAAATATATTTCCTGCCTTTTTCATCAGAAAATGTGGATTATACTTCGAAAACTGTCCCACATCGTTCGATGATTGGTACAAATCATTTATAAATGAAACGACACTCTAATCTCAGGGCTGGAGAAACGCATTCATTTTCATCTCTCCTCCCTCTGCCTCCACTTCACCAACTATTTTAAATGCATGCTCATTGCATTCATGTGTTCATTGAGCGCATCCGTGCCATGATTCCAGATGCCGAAGCGCTCTTCTCTGCAGAGCAGGAATGGCAGAGCATACGGGTGAATCTGCTGAAAATTGGGAGGGATGAGCTTGTGGAGCGGTTACACGAGCAATTTGAGGTGAAGCCGATACCGTGGTGCGAGTATGGATTGTTCGTGAGGGGGAATATTGCCAAAATGCTGGAATACTTTCTCGGCTACTACCACATACAGGGGGCTTCAAGCATGCTCCCTCCTCTCGCACTGGAACCTGAAACACAGGAGATGGTGCTGGATATGTGCGCGGCTCCTGGAAGCAAAACCACCCAGATGGCAATGGTGATGGAACGGGGTATTGTGGTGGCCAACGACGTGAATATAAAGCGACTCCGGGCCCTTTCCCACAACATACAGAAGAGCGGGGCCACCAACTGCATCATCACCAATTATGATGCCCGTTTCATGTACAAGCAGGGATTCAAAAGCAGGGCGATACTGCTGGATGCACCCTGCACCGCAAGCGGCAGAATCATCAAAGACAAACACCGTCTGGACCAGTGGAACTACCACCGCATCCAACACATGAGCAATGTGCAGAAAATGCTCATCCGCTCTGCCTGTGAATGCCTTGAAAAGGATGGGGTGCTGGTGTATTCCACATGTTCGCTGGAACCGGAAGAGAATGAGGAGGTGATAGCCTATGCACTGGAGCGCTTCGACGTGGAGATAGAGCCGCTGTCGTTTACGGGAATCAGAACGCGTCCCGGTCTCACCTCGTGGCAGGGCAGAAGATATGAGGGTCTCGAAAGAGCTGTCAGGGTGTGGCCGCAGGACAACGGGACGGAGGGATTTTTCATATGCAAATTGCGAAAATATTAGGAAAACGGGATGTGAGACAGCTGGAGCAACTCCTCCATCGCCATTACGGCTGCCAGGTGGACCTTTCCCGCTACCGCGTGTTCATCACCAGGGAAAACCGCCTGTGGATTGCATCAAGGGAGGTGGATATTCCCTTTTTCAGGGACATGAAACGGTGCTACCGCATCGGGATATATTTTGGCAAACTCAAGAGGAACAACAAGATAAAACTGACCATAGAGGGGGCGCTCATGGTGGGCAAAACTGCCACCAGAAATATGGCGATGATAGATGAGGAGGAGGTCATGGAATACATGCAGGGAAATGATGTGCATCGTTACCGGCTCGTCGACGCCGAACTCCACAACTTTGTGCTCGTAAAATGCAAAAATGACACGCTTGGCTGCGGCTTGTTGCGAGAAGGGTACATTGAAAGCCTTGTTTCGAAGGCGCGACGGCTTGTAAAGCCTGCAGCCTCCGAACCAGAAGAACATGAAGAGAAATGATGGATGGAGGATGCCGGCAACTGAAAGGGGAGAGGAAGCATATCCCTTTGCCGGAAAATGACATTTTCTTTCGGGCACATTTGACATTGGTGCCTACCCCTGCCAAAATTTTATATTCCTTCGCTCATTTCGG
>QMSU01000155.1 GCA_003650975.1 Thermoplasmata archaeon | reverse complement strand
CTGCACATTCTCGGATAACCCCAGAGGGGGAATCCTTCTCGGGTATTCCAGAAACAACAGCATCTCCAACTGCCAGTTCACCAATGATAACTGGTTCGGTATCGGGGTATCATACGCCCATGATAACGGGATAGAAAACTGCCAGTTTTATGAAAATGACATGGGTGTGTATCTCGAATTCTCCACCGGGAACAGCATAACCAGATGCGTGATGACCAACAATTCCTACGGCGTGTATCTCAAGGATGATTCGGATAATAATACCGTGTACCACAACAATTTCGTCAATAACACCCATCAGGCCTATGATGAATGCACCAACACCTGGAATGATACCTATCCCTCCGGCGGCAACTACTGGTCTGACTTTGATGAACCGTCAGAGGGTGCATGGGACAATCACTCCGGGCCGAATCAGGATGAGGCAGGTAGCGATGGCATCGTTGACGGCGGCTCGCTCAATCCATATTATATTCCCGGCGGGCTCAACAAGGACGTATATCCCCTCATTGCCCCGCTGGACATCATCCCTCCGTATCTGCAGATTACGGTGAACGGCACAGAGGGAAACAATGGCTGGTATGTGAGTACCGTCACCCTCACCGTAAATGCCACTGATAATGAATCATCGGTGGATTACGTGAATTACAGCATTAACGGAGTATGGTATCAGAGTGAAAATGCCTCGTTCACCATCTCGGTGGGACAGGGCGTGCACACCATCGTGTGCTATGCCGTGGACATTTACGGAAATGCGGGAGTGCCAATGACCGTGACGGTACGGGTGGACCTCGTGCCGCCATCGATTGAATACTACATCGACCCTCCCTCACCCGATGGGCATAACGGCTGGTATGTGAGCACCGTGTATATATCACTGGTTGCCGATGGCACGGGCAGCGGCGTTGATGAACTCAATTATCAGATTGATGAGGGAGGATGGCATGACTATGGAGGGCAGTTTTCACCCGATGTGCAGGGCATCCATACCCTCTATTTCAGGGCAATCGATATGGCAGGAAATGAAAGGGTGGAAAACGTAACCCTGAAGATGGACAGTGTTGCACCTCAGGCGACAATATTCCAGCCGGACGGCGGATTTGTCCGGCAGACCCATGAAATAACCTGGAATGCAACGGATAATGCTGATGGAAATCTGAATGGCAGCATATCTCTCTTCTATCGCCATAATGTGAGCGGAACCTGGCAGGAAGTGGAAATTGTGACGGGGCTGAACAACACCGGCTCGTACATGTGGAATACCTACGGATTCCCTGATTCAAAGGAGGCAACGGTGAAAATACTCGTTGAAGATGATGCCGGAAATAATGGAACGGCAACATCGGCACCCTTCGTTCTCGACAACACCCCTCCGACCATCACCATCACCCAGCCGGTGCCGGGTAAGGCATACGGAAAGGATGAGTATGGCAATATCATCATTGATGTGGAATGGGAGGCATATGACACCATAGATGATGATCTCGACGGAAACATATCCATTCAGTACTATGACGGCACCACATGGACCACACTGGTGGAAAATATTTCCAATCTCGGCAGTTATACCTTCAATGCGAAGGAATGGGATGACGGCACATACAAGGTAAAGATAATTGCCGTGGACGATGCGGGGAATACGGGAACGGCCACCTCCGGAAACTTTACCATTGACAAGCAGCCCCCCTCGCTTTTCATCGCGACGCCTCTTGAGGGATATGTGTACATAAATCTGTTCGGAAGGACACTGCTTTCACTCCCCATACCCTTTGCAACACTTTCCCCATATGATGTGGTGATAATAGGGAAAATCACCGTTGAGGTGCAGGCAACCGATGTGCATTCGGGCATGCAACGGGTGGAACTTTCCGCGGATACCTCCTTTGACCCCCTCTACGATACCCCCTATGAGTGGAACTGGAATCCCTCGTTCGGGGTGCATTCGCTCACCGCAACGGCATATGACAATGCGGGAAATGCCCGGACATATGGAATTGAAAAAATCCTGTGCCTGAATATCTGATCAAAAAATCTGGTCAAAGACGTACTGTGTCCATTCCCGTTCCCCCAGAAGAATCTCCAGTTCAACCGGCGTGAGAACGGGCTTTTTATATCTGAGCGTATCGTCTATGGCCACCCGCGGGCATGCGGTGGAGACAAAGCAGTCAAAATCGAGATAATCCACCGCTTCGGTGATGTTGTTCACCATGATGAGATAGGCCCTCTTTCCTTTTTTCTCCACCTCCCTTTTCAGTTTTTTGGCAAGCTGCATTCTTCTCTGCCCGATCTTTTCAGTAACAAGTATGCCGAAGCGTTCCGCATCTCCTGCCCGTGCGATTGCCGCATATCGCTGCCGCATGATTCTGTCCGCCAGAGCCGGTATATCACTCCCGCCGACACTCCTTTCCAGAGGGTTGAAAATGACCACGGGTTTTCCTGTTGCCATGTGGAGGCCGATCGGGTGAAACGTGCCGTCACCGATGAAGAGAAACGTGTCCACCAGATGGGCTATTGATGAAGCCGGAGAGAAGTCGCATCCGAGTACCTGGCCGTCATATGCCCCCCGCCTGCTCCGTTTTCCGATGAAAACCTCGTATCCTCTTTCTTCCAGAAATATTTTGCATTTGGATATGGCGTGAATGAATGGGGCAATGCCCGCAAGACCCACCTTTTTTTCACTTAGGTGGGGAAGAACCTTTTCCAGCAGCCTCTCATCAAACTCATACCGCACCTCTATGAAGGATACAGGAGGACGGTATATTTTCCTCAGGTACGGCATCTCGGCCTCACCGATGCAGAGTATCCTGTCAATGCCATCGTGAGTAACGAAATCGCATGCACCGTAACATGATTCGGCAAGGAGCGTGACATCCATGCCATGCTGATGCAGAAAATGGAGGATGGATTCCGCATGGGGCATGAACCCTTCAGGAAGTTTCAGTGCCACCTTTTTTCCCTTCCGCGCTTCCCGTACTAGCTTTTCTTCATCAAATTCATAATATGTTAACTTCATCATCCACCGATATATCCACGAGGGTGGTGATACGCATCCCGATGCGCCGTTCCACCTCCTCCCGATTCCCCTTATTGACCGCGATGAATATGCCCTTTATCACCACGCCCATTTCCTTCAATGCATCAACCACGGCCACCAGTGTGCCGCCGGTGCTCAGCACATCATCCACTATCACGATTTCATCACCCTCCCCGATGCCGTTGATGTACAGTTTTGTCTCTGAGTAGCCTGTTTTCTGGGATACCTCCCGCTCTCTCGGAAGGCCATATTTCCGCTTCCTGATGATGGTGAAGGGGATGCCCGTTGCAAGGGAGAGAGATGTTGCCAGCGGTATGCCCATCGCCTCCATGGTGACAATTCTCCCACAGGAAGGGATGAGGTGCACCATTTCCTCCGTCACCTCATTGAGAAGCGCCGGCTGTATGAAGGGTATGCCATCTGTAAGCGGATGGATAACATAGTTGTAATCCCCCTTTTTCACAATGGGAGCTTTTCTGAGAGATTCCTCCAGCAGTTTCATGATATCACCTTCTGTAAATCGGCAACGAACTTATTAAGCATGTCCCTCCGCACATGGGGCATGCACACCACCCTGATGGTCCCGTGTTCCTCATCGATGCCCACAAACCAGTTCAGTGGGACCAGTCGCTTTGCAACAGCCACCGGGTCGGTAACCCGAATGGCCACAAGGTTCAGTTCAGGCTCGACATAGGGTATCCCCGCATCATCGAGCAGCCGCGCCAGATGGCGTGTGCTTTCCATGCACTGCTCCGCCATCTTTGTGTATCCATCGCGTCCCAGGTACTGCATGACGGCATAGGCAGCGGCCGCCGCAGCCCCCGGACGGGTGCCGAGGAGTGTCGCCTGAAAACGGGAATGGGTGCACCGGCTTCTCACCTTGATTTCCTCAAGCCATTCCTCCTTTTTGAGCAGGAGAAAGCCGCAGGGAATGCATGCCAT
>QMSU01000154.1 GCA_003650975.1 Thermoplasmata archaeon | reverse complement strand
TCGGGGGCAATGATGGAATACAAGGCCACCGCAGAGGGCGAGGGCAGGGATGGGGCCGTAGAGTATTTTGAGGAGCATTATAAGGAGAATATGACCCAGGAGAAGGCGATCGAACTCGGTCTCAAGGCGCTCATGCACGCCACCGAGGGTAAGATTGAAAAGAGGGCGGTGGAAGTTGGCATGGTGGAAAAGGGCAAACCGTTTGCCCTGCTGCCACCAGAGAAAACGGAATCATATTTTGAGAAGGCAAAGGGTGAATGATGGTTTCTCTGGACGATGCCATTGTGGCACGGTATGGTAAAAAGGATACCCACTTTGAAATACTGGTCGACCCCAAGGCGGTGGATGAGGTCATGGAAGGCAAGGAAATCAACATCCTGGAATATCTGGCGACCGACCTCATTTTCAAGGATGCACGGAAGGGGGAAAAGGCATCGGAGGAGGTGCTGAAGGACGTCTTTGGCACCACAGATGTTGCCGAGATTGCTCTCCAGATACTCAAACACGGTGAATTCCAGCTCACCACCCAGCAGCGGAGGGCCATGCACGAGAGAAAGAAAAAGGAAATCATCGACTGGATAGCCCGCTCATCCATGGATCCCCACACCAAACTCCCCCACCCCCGCGACAGAATAGAGCGGGCAATGGAGGAGGCGGGCGTCCATATTGACCCGTTCAAACCGGTGGAGGAACAGGTGAAGACCATCATTTCGGCACTCCGGCCCTTCATTCCGCTGAGCGTGGAAAACGTGCGGGTGGATGTCACCATCCCCTCACAGTATGCAGGGAAAGCGTACGGCGAGGTGATTCACATGGCAAAACTCATAAAGGAGGAATGGCTTTCGGATGGCTCGTTCAAATGCGTGGCGGAAATCCCCGCCGGCATGCAGACACAGTTTTATGACAAACTGAACGCACTCACCAAGGGGGAAGTGATCACAAGGCTGTTAAGATGAAGCGGAAGATTGTGTTACCCGGAAGCGTGGTAGGAGACATGAAAAGCAAAAAACCGGGCAGGGGTACATTCAGGGAGGGCGACACCATCTATGCAGCACAGCTGGGCATCCTCAATGACCGGGGAACATATGTGAGTGTCATTCCTCTCTCCGGTGTGTATGACCCCCATGCAGGCGACACGGTCATCGGAGTGGTGCAGGAAACCCTCCGCAATGCATGGATGGTGGACATCAACGCACCGTACCCTGCATTCCTCAATGTGGAAAATGTCCCGTGGCGGGTTGAGAGTGGGGAAACCGCAAAGTTCATACAGGTGGATGATGTCATCATTGTCACCATCACAGGAGTGGATGAATCGAGAAGCATTGACCTCTCCATGAAATGCAGGTCGTGCAGGAAGGTGGAGGGGGGCACCATTCTCGACATCCAGCCGTCAAAGGTTCCACGTGTCATTGGAAAGAACAGCTCCATGCTCTCTGTCCTCAAGCAGCATACAAAATGCTGGATGTTTGTGGGGCAGAACGGCAGGATATGGATAAAGGGGGAGGAAGATAATGTCAATACCCTTATCAATGCGATACGCATCATCGAAAGAGAATCGCATACGGTTGGTTTGACACAGAGAATAACGAAACTGTTAGGTGGTTAAATGTTAATTAAAGATGGAATAAGAATGGATGGAAGAAAACCGGACGAACTGCGTCCGATAAAGATTGAGGCAGGAGTGCTGCACCGTGCACAGGGTTCATGTTATCTGGAATGGGGCGGCAACAAGGTGATGGCTGCGGTATACGGCCCCCGCGAGGCCATACCGCGTCACATACAGCACCCGCTCAAGGCCGTCATCAATGCCCGGTACAACATGGTCCCGTTCAGTGTGAGCGACCGCAAGCGGCCTGGCCCTGACCGGAGAAGTGTGGAAATATCCAAGGTGACATCAGAGGCTCTCGAGCATGTGGTGTTCACCGGCCTTTTCCCCAGGACCATGATAGATGTATGCATTGAGGTGCTGGGGGCAGAGGCAGGCACCCGCTGCGCAGGTCTTACTGCGGCGGCGGTGGCGCTGGCCGATGCGGGTATTCCCATGAGAGACCTCCCTGTGGCCTGTGCCGCAGGGAAGATTGACGGCACCGTGGTGCTTGATCTGGCCGGGGATGAGGACTGTGAGGGAGAGGCGGATATGCCCATTGCCATTGCACCCCGCACGGAGGAGATTCTGTTGATGCAGATGGACGGGCACATGACCTATCAGGAGTTTGAGGAGGCCCTGGAACTGGCACTCAAGGGATGCAGGGAGGTATCAAAACTTCAGAAGGAGGCGCTGTTGCGAAAATATGAGACAAAAAACGAGGTGGCACCATGAGTTCACACGATGAGCGTCTCTCCGCGGTGAAAAAGGATTACCTGGTGAATCTTGCCAAAAAGGGGAAACGCCTGGATGGAAGGGGGCCTGATGAATATCGGCCCATAACCATAGAAAAACATCTTATCAAAAATGCAGAGGGCTCTGCAAAGGTGACCATAGGCAATACCATGGTGATGGCAGGGGTAAAGCTCGATGTGGGGGAGCCGTACCCCGATACGCCAGAGGAGGGTGCCATGACCACATCAGCGGAACTCCCTCCCATTGCATCTCCCACCTTCGAAACCGGTCCCCCGAGGGAGGATGCCATTGAACTGGCACGGGTGGTTGACCGCGGCATCAGGGAATCAAAATTCATCAAACTGGACCAGCTGTGCATCACCCCCGGTGAGGAGGTGTGGATTGTATTCATTGACCTTCATGTGCTCGATTACGACGGAAATCTGTTTGATGCGTGTTCCCTTGCGGCATCGGCGGCGCTTCAGGATGCAATCATCCCCGGTGAACGGCTCGGAAAGGGCGAGAACAGACCGCTTCCTCTCGGCTCTCCACCAATAAGCTGCACCTTTGCCAAGTATGCGGATTTCATTGTGGTGGACCCGCGCCTAGAGGAGGATGAGGTGGCAGAGGCACGGCACACCATTGCACTGGATGAAAACGGAGATCTGCGCGCCATGCAGAAGGGCCTCACCGGCAGCTTCACCGTGGAGGAGATAAAAAATAATATAAAGAGGGCGCAGATTCATGCAAAAAATATACGGAAATTGCTGGAGGAATAAATATGGCGCGAAGGACCAAAAAAGTGAAACGCACTGGCCGATTCGGCGCACGCTATGGTGTCAAGATACGCCACCGGGTGAGAGGCCTGGAGGAAAAACAGAAAAAATGGCAGGTGTGCCCCAAATGCGGGCGAACACGGGTAAAGAGAGAGAGCACGGGCATCTGGGTGTGCAAAAAGTGCAACACCAAATTTGCCGGCGGTGCCTATCTCCCCAAAACCACCGCGGGAGGCGAGGTGGAGAAGACCATAAAGGGTATACTGGGGTGATGACATGATATCCTACAAGTGCGGAAAGTGCGGCAAAAACGTCGATATCGATACCGAGCGGATGGGCATAAAATGTCCATCATGTGGCGGAAAGATTTTCTACAAGGAACGGGGCACCATCTCGAAGAAACTCAAATCCCGATGATGCACTCCATTCGATTCACCATCACATCTCCCCACAGCTCAATTCTTTTTCATGCGCTGCGCCACGAGGAGGCACCGCATTCCCGCATTCGCTTTTTTCATGAAGGCGATACTCTCACCATTGAGTGTGAGGCCGATACCATTGCGCATCTGAGGGCGGCTGCCAATTCATTCATGCAGTGGGTGGCCATGGCGGAACACCTTATTGAAGAACTGGAGAGCAAATAAACTTCAGGGAGAAGATATTTTTATACGAACCTGATTTCATTTGTGGAGAAGACAGTTGCCCTGGCAGAAGGACTGGAAGAATACCCGAAAACCGATGCCGTGGTCGGCAACATGGTTATGCTGTTATGGATTGTCCTTGGAACTGCGGCATGCTGGTTTCTTTACCCACTGGCAGGAATTGCCTATTTTGGCTTTGCCATGCTCATGGTGTATGTGGTGCTGCGAAAACTGGTGTGCACCAACTGCTATTATTACG
>QMSU01000153.1 GCA_003650975.1 Thermoplasmata archaeon | reverse complement strand
AGAGCGAAGAGCATCTCCATTGTCCAGCATTTTCTCGACATATGCTCTATCAACCAGTTTTTCCAGCGATTTTCTTCCGGTGAGATCTATTTTGTTTATGGCGGTTACTGAGGGAATCAACAACTTGAGATTAATGATGGCATTCTGGGCGAGCATGACAAGATAATTCTCAAGGGAGCACAGTTCCTCTGCATCCATCAAAAACAGCGATACCACTGCATCATGGCGGGCCAGTTTTTCCACAATTTTCTTACCATAATCGCGGTAGAGAAAGAGTTCCAGTTGCCCCGGCGTATCGACAATCTTTATTTTTTCAGTATCCCTGCACATCCATTCGTCCATTCCGGAAATCATTTCCATGCTTTTCAGAAGGGCACCGTTTATTCCGAGAGAATTGATGGCCTGCACCTCTTCAGTTCTCACCCATTTTCTTATATCAATATCTGCCTCCGAGGGCGTGGCAGGATCAAGATTTATTAAAATATTGCCCTTTGATAGCCGGCGTGCAATACTCGTTTTGCCGGCGCCGGCGGGGCCTATTACGAGTACAAACATTATACTGGATAGGCGATCTTGAGGGCGGTGATGACAATGGCGGTTACCACAGATAATACGATGATAAACCGTGGATCTATTTTAAATCCTGTTTTTTCCTCTTCGAAATAGCGTATCAAGCCGGCTGCCGACTGAAAGCCGCTCTTGCTGCTCTTTTTTGCCATATTCCCACAAATTTATTTCGGATATAAACTTTGCGGTGCGGAAAGGCCGGATACGTTACCCCCGCGCAGCTTATTTTTTTATGCCTATTGCGTAAAACTGCGGGAAAAAGTTGAATTCAATGCCCTCCTCTATGGATTTCAGATAGTGTTCCTCCCAGCGTTCAATCTCCTCATCACTCAGCCCCTCCCTTCGGAGGACATTCCAGTAGAATTTTCTGGCCTTCATGTACGACGCTTTATCCTCATCGCAATCCCATATGCGCAGATTGCCCAGCCCCACCTCTGTTTCCAGCCCGGCATTTACAAAGAGCATGCGGAGTTTTCGTCCGATATACGGGTCGCCGCCCCGCCTTTTGATGGAGCGGCCGGCGAATATCTCATCCACTCCGGGATAGGGGGGCCAGTGTATCTTGCCGCCAAAATCGGGTTCCAGCGTTGCCACCACCTTCCCTCCCGGTTTCACCACCCGCGCCATCTCCTTCACCACGTGCTGGGGGTCGTGGACCCACATGAGCAGGAGATTGCAGGTGACCATGTCAAAGGTGTTCTCATTGAACGGAAGGGTATGGGCGTCACCAATGCATAACTGCACATTGTGCGTGCCGGCAAGCATTCTCTGTGCCACCTTCAGAAGCTCGAGGGAGGCATCAATGGCAATGACCATGCCCCCGGTATGGTAACATACGTCCCTGGTGACCTCTCCGGTTCCGCAGCCCACATCCAGCACAAGGGAAGCATTCTTGAGTCCTGCCTTGATGTAAATGGGCTGTCGTTCCTCTGCCGTTTCCAGTGCCTGCTGTTCCAGTTTTCGTATGAAATGCTCCAGCTCATCCTTACTTCTCCCGTGCGTCACACGTACATAATAATTGAGAAATAAATAGTTTCTGCGTCTGGGATAAAAATGAACAGACGCCGGTGTATTTCCAGAAGGCGATACGGTTTTATGCAGCGCCCCGATTCACACTGTGATTGGCATTGTGATATCAAGGGAGGATACCGCAAGCATGAACATCGCACGATTTTTGCTTTCTTCAGCGCCCTGGCAGGAGAAAAGCTCCTCCCTCTACTGCGCAGGGGAACGGGTGATGTATTTCATCGATGATCTTCACATATACCATGACGGGGTGGACAGGGAACTGGCATCATCGGGCCATGCGGTGGATGTGATTGTGTTTGCCTCCCGCCATGCATCGGCAGCACAGAAAAAAACGCTCACCGTTCATCCCATAGGAAACTATGGGAAGGCGGAATACGGCGGGAGAGATAGGACGCTTGTGCCATCAGCTCCCTTCCTCATGAGGAATGCCCTGGAATTGCTGAAGGAGAAAAATGCGGGGGATTATGAGGTCTGCTACGAGGCAACGCATCACGGTCCGTACCTTGAAATCCCCTGCTTCTTTATCGAGGTGGGAAGCACTGAAAAGGAATGGCAGGACGAGCAGGCGTGCAGGGCGATAGCAGAGACGATTCTCGAAATGGAGGAAAAACCCTTTGAGGTGGCCATAGGGATAGGGGGAGGGCATTATGCACCACGTTTCACCGAGATAGCACTGGAACGGGACGTTGCCTTCGGGCACATTGCAGCAAGATATGCCACTGGCAATTTAACCGATGAAATGCTGGAAAAAATGGTAAAGGCGACACCCGGATGCACAAAGGCATATTTCCATGGAACATATGATAAAATAGAAGAGAAATTGAAAGAAATGGGAATTGAAATATAAGCATTCATATCAAATATATTGACCTTGACCCTTCAATACCTTATGGTAAAGCCTTTTTCCCCTTTTGGTGTTTCATATTCCACATCCACCTTCTCCACTCTCGATAAAGGAGGGCCACGGTGACACCATTTCACCATTTCATCTACCTTTTCGTCCTCTCCCTCGAAGACTGCTTCCACCCTTCCATCTGGCAGATTCCGGACCCATCCGGATATGCCCAGCTCCTCCGCCTTTTCCCTGGTGTGGGCCCTGAACCACACGCCCTGCACCCTGCCGGAAATGAATACGTGAGTCCGTTTCATGAGTCAATATGATAAATGGCAATATAAAGTTTAAATAAGGTGGCTCATATAAAAACGAATGATAGGAGTGATCACTGCAAACTTTTCCCTTTACCATGACCTCATAGAGGTACTGCGAAGGAGAGCAATTCCCTTCGTTTCTCTCACCTTCCACGATGAAATCCCCCCCAACGTGGATGTGGTCATCACCACTGCAAAGGAAAGACACCAGGTAATGTTTGACAACGTGGTAACGTGGAGGGAGGGGTGCCGCGCTGAAACCATAGTGGATAAGGCGCTCATGGTGGCGGAGGGAAAGGAATACAACATCCTTTTCGGAGTGGATCCTGGCGATACCATCGGTATTGCCATTTACGGAAACAAAAAACTCCTCCGGCGGTTTGTGGTGCAGTCACCCGAAATGGCAGTTGATTTCATAAAAACCTATGTGAGGGAGATGGATGCCCGTCAGGTGACAGTGAGGGTGGGCAACGGTGCACGACTTGTGAGAAACAGAATGATAAATGCGCTGGCGGAGGAGCCCTTCACCATTGAAATGGTCGATGAGGCGGACCTTCCTGGTGTGGACGACGATGCCGTGGCCGCCTCGATGATAGCCATGGAGCAGGGTGTGGAAATAACAACCTCACTTTCGCTTGAACCAAAGGAGGGGGAAATCAGGGAGGTTCAGCGATTGAGCAGAATCAAAAATGGAAACATCACCATATCAAAGGCACTCGCACGAAAAGTGTTGAGGGGTGATATCACCCTCGATGAGGCCCTCCAGTTACAGCAGGAAAAAAATCACGGCTGACGCCATTTCTCGGGCAGACGCCCCTCCCGTTTGTGATACTTTGCCAGCCGGTTTATTTTTGCCTCAATGAGCTGTAGTCTCCTCCGGTTGTGCCGGTCTCTCGTATGTTCTTTCAGATGCTTTTTCAGATTGGCTTTTTTGTCGATCAGATTGCCCAGATCCTCGGGAAGTTCGGGCAGGAGATTGTGTTCCTCCAGCACCTTGGTGATTTTCTTCCCCAGCGCTGCCTTCACATCGGGAACACCATACGCATCCCTCAGAATGAGACCGATGGTTGCCGGCTGTTTGCCCTCCTCTGCCATTTTGAGAATGAGATTTTCAATCTCTTTCGGCTTCAAGCTCCATTCGGGGTGTGTTCGCTCTACCGGATGCGTTGAACCGGATCTGCCCTTCCTTCGTGCATGCATTCGTGCCATTGACGTGAAATATCTTTTCATATATAAAGGTTGCAGAGCGCAATT
>QMSU01000152.1 GCA_003650975.1 Thermoplasmata archaeon | reverse complement strand
TGGCGAAGATTATCAAGACGATTGATGAAGTGGCTTTTCAAACGAATCTGTTGGCGCTGAATGCGGCTGTTGAAGCGGCTCGGGCCGGGGAGTCCGGGAAAGGGTTCGCCGTTGTGGCAGAGGAGGTTCGGAATCTCGCGATGCGGAGTGCGGAAGCCGCCAAGGGCACGGCCGCCCTGATCGAAGGAGCGCAGGCGAATGCGGAACAGGGGGTGCGCGTGTCTGCTGAAGTGGCCAAGATTTTCGCACAAATCAAAACATCAATCGATAACACCACACACCTGATCGCGGAGGTTTCAACAGCGACCGAAGAACAGGCTCAAGGCATTTATGAGATCAACCAGGCCGTATCCCAAGTCGACACGGTTACTCAGGCCAACGCTGCACATTCCGAGGAGATGACCTCTGTGAGCGTAGAACTCGCCGCCGAAGCGGAGAGTCTACAAAACATGGTGAATACCCTCTTGGGGATTGTTGAAGGGCGCCGCACCGATTCAGACGATCGATACCGTTCTTACCCCGCGATTGAAGACCGGTCCGCACAAGAACGCGACCGCCGGGGATTACTCGACGAACCTGAAGAATTCTCTGCCACAGCAAAGCCGAAAGACTGTGACGAGGAATTCGACGACTTCTGACAGGATCGCCCGTCTCTGTCGGCTCGAGACAGCCGCTTGAATTTGTCAGTTTAGCTTGTCTCTTCCGTTTGTGAGCCAACCGAGCGTGAACCGGGCGAATGCTATCGTTTCGTAAGGATGTTCATCACCTCGTTCGTAGAGACAGCCAATGCTCATGTCGGGCAGAACAACCAAGGATGAATAGGCGGAAGGGCCGGGATGGAGAACCTTGGACACCGGCCATGTTTTCGCCTCGTCATAGCTGAGTCGCACGGTCATCGTATCCCGCTTGGAGCTCGCCGGATTTGAAAACAAGATACGGTTTTTCCCGTGTTTTTCCGCGAGGGTGTATCGGATAAAACTTGCCTGACATACCGGCTCGATCAGTGTGGGGTTACTTCTGGCCTCCGTCCAGGTGATTCCTCCGTCTCGACTGATCGCCTCGGCCCGGCATTTCTCTCTTTTATAGCTTCGCATATTCATCATGATGGAGCCGTCCGCCAGCTCCACCGCCGCACATTCATTCACGTGCTCCCGGATATCGCCCCCCAGACGCCACGTTTTTCCGTGATCGTCGCTGTAGATCACGTGCGAGCGATAGCGATCCGCCACCGCGATCCTATGATCGCAGGGGATCAACAGACGCCCGCTCTGCAATTGAATTCCGTTACCGGGTCCGGTCGCGTACCAGGTCCAGTTCGGCGCCTTTGTATCACACGTGATTTCGATTGGCTTCGCCCACGTTTTTCCATCGTCAGTGCTCTTTGTGATCCAGACTTCTCGAGTGCCTTTACTCTTTCCAGCCGAGATTTCGCCCTCGCTGTCTTCGCCCAGGTTCCGTGTAAGGGGCAGCCAAATTGTCCCGGTATCCCGATCGACGACGGGGCACGGGTTTCCGATTGTGTTAGGACCGTCGTCCGCGACAATCTGCAGCGGCCCCCACGTTTCGCCGTTATCGGTACTGCGCCTCAGGACCAGGTCGATGTTCCCTGTATCGCTGCGACTGTCTTTGCGCCCCTCACAGAATGCCAACAGCGTTCCCTTTTGGGTTGCGATCACAGCAGGGATTCGGAAGGTATGATATCCTTCAGTTCCGGAAACGAATACGTTGGTCTGCTCGAGGCCCTGCCCCTGAGCATCAACGAGGAGGACGCAAGTACAGGGCAACAAGATAAGAGAGAGGAATAAGAAACCTTTTATTATCTTGCCGATACGCATGATTCAGACTCCTTTTTGACTGCTCGATTTAACACAGACCTATTGATGCTTTAGGATATGAATAGCAACCCTCTGCGTCAATGTGTCGATCGAATTGACTGGGCCGCGACGAATTCGATAGGCGCACTCGGGAGGACGAGAAGCGGATTTGGGCGAGGCTCCCGCCGAGCCGTTTGTTTCTGATTGACGCGCAGCGACTGAGTCCGTAGAATTCTATGACCTGAAAATATGTTAGAACCAGGCTGGAAGGAAAACATGAATCGAATCCTGATAGGTATGGCGTTGATTATCACTTGGTCAATACAGTGTCTCGCAGCAGACTGGCCAATGTTCCGGCATGACGCGTCGAGAAGCGGTTATACGGAGGACGAGCTTCCGCGTGATCTCCAGCTCCGATGGGCATACTCCGCGCGGCACGCACCACGGCCCGCCTGGCAGGCGCCGGACACGCGCATGCCATTCGATTATGCGTATCATCCGGTGGTCTCAAATGGACGGTTGTATTTCGGCAGTTCGGCGGACTGCAAAGTCTATTGTCTCGATGCGGATGGCGGTGATGAAAAATGGAGCGTCTTTACCGACGCGCCTGTTCGCTTCGCGCCCCTGGCGTTCAAGGATCGGGTTTTCGTGGTGAGCGATGACGGTCATTTCTACTGCTATCAAGCCGAGGATGGCTCTCTTTTATGGAAACGACGGGGCGGTCCGAATGCGGAAATGCTGCTTGGAAATGACCGAATGATTTCACGGTGGCCGGCACGTGGCGGGCCGGTTCGATCCGACGGTCTTCTCTACGTTGCAGCCGGGATTTGGCCGGCCGAGGGAATCTATATTTACGCCTTGGATCCCATGACCGGCAACGTCGTTTGGTGTAACGATTCCGCCGGCGCGATTGAAATGCCGCAGCCGCACCCGACCGCGTTTGCCAAAAGCGGCGTATCCGCGCAAGGGTATTTTGTCGCAGCGGACGATTCTCTTCTTGTGCCGACGGGACGCGCGGTGCCGGCTGCTTTCGAACGCTCCTCCGGAGAGTTTCGTTATTTCCACCTGCAGCCTTATCAAAAGCGAGGCGGGAGCGGGGTCTTGGCGACTCGTTCGTTTTTTGTCAACAGTGGAACTGTTTTTGAAATTCAAACCGGCGATGAAGTTTTACGTATTCCGGCGGAACAAATTGCGGCGTTTCCAGACGGCCTGGTTTATTCCACGAAGAACATAGTGACCGCTGCGGAATGGGGCACCCTGGCCACGTGGGACCGCAGGGGACGGGAAACCGAAAAGGAAAAACTCGCTCCGCTCTGGTCCAAGGAACTTTCTCATTCGATTTCATCCTTAATCGTCGCAGGCAATTCTGTGATCGTCGGAGGAGAAAACGGAGTTACTTTTTTCGATTGCCACACGGGCGATATTGAGGGATCGAAAGAAATGGAGGGAACCGTTTATGGTTTGGCGGTTGCCGATAGACAACTCTATGTGAGCACGGATAAAGGGAATCTCTATTGTTTTTCAAAGGAAAACCGAGATCAACCTCTGGAGATTCGTCCCGAGATTAACACATCGCCATACGTTGAGAATTCAATTTATGCTGAAGCTGCTGACGAAATTATTGAAAAAACCGGGATAACGGAGGGATACTGTGTGGATCTTGCGTGCGGCGACGGTTCGCTTGCCTATGAATTGGCCCGGCGGACGAACCTCCAGATTTACGCTGTTGACGGCGATCCGGAAAATGTGAGAAAAGCACGCCGTTATTTGGATTCAGCCGGGCTTTATGGGGTCCGTGTTACCGTGCATTATGGCGATCCAACAGGAACTCATTATCCCGATTATTTCGCCGACCTTGTAGTCTCCGGTCGTTCGGTCACTGAGGGAGAATCGATTCTGTCGGAGAATGAAATAGTCCGTCTTCAACGCCCCTGCGGCGGTGTAAGGTGCGTAGGGAGGACGGGAGAAATGGCGAAGCATGTACGCGGACAATTGAGCGGGGTAGGGAAATGGACCCATCAATACAGCGATGCGGGAAACACAGCCTGTTCATCGGACGGCAGAGTCAAAGCCCCACTGAAAATGCTTTGGTTTCGAGACGCCGATCAGAAGATGCCTCAGCGCCACGGGCGGGGACACGCGCCTCTGTATTCAAAGGGGCGTCTTTTTGTGGAAGGGCTGAACACG
>QMSU01000151.1 GCA_003650975.1 Thermoplasmata archaeon | reverse complement strand
GAACCGTCCGAGGAAGCACCGGAAGAAACACCTGAAGAACCTTCAGAAGAGACTGAGGAAACGCCGGAGGGTGAAGAAGAATCGCCTAAAGAACATGAGGAAGACATAGCAGAGGGAATTCCTGAGGAAGCACCAGAAGAAGAAACCACAGAAGAAGCTGCCGAGGAACCAGAGGAAGAAGCACTAGAAGAAACCCCTGAAGAAACTGCTGAAGAAGAAACACCTGAAGAGGAAGAACCAGCAGAAGAGCCATCTGAAGAAGAACCAGAGGAACCTGAAGAAGTTATCGAAGAGGCCGCTGAAGAGGAAGAAGAACTGGAAGAAGAGGTACCAGCAGAAGCACCTGAAGAAGAAATCACAGAGGAAGAAGAACAATCCGAGGAAGCACCTGAAGAAACACCTGAAGAAGAAGCCGCAGAAGAGACCACTGAAGAACCGGAAGAGGAAGCTGAAGAAGAAATAGCAGAAGATAAGAAGAAAAAATCAGAGTAGCTCCAGTTTTTCCATTATTTCTCTTTTTAACTGTGCTACACCATGGCCAGTGGTGCAGGAAACCTTCAGAAAATCGGTTGCGCCGCCGGTGATATCGGCCTTATTTTCCACCGCGATGACTTCCACATCAAATTCATCTCTGATTTCTTCGAGAAGGTTGAGCTGGCTTTCCAGTGTGTAACCGCAGTGAAGTGAGGCATCAACGATAAATACCACCAGGTCGGGGAGATAGCGGAGGGCCGTGATTCCCTGCCGTTCTATGTCATTTCTTTTTTCGTGCGGTCGGTCGAGGAGGCCGGGCGCCTCGATGAACTGTATTTTTCTTTTCTCGTATCTCTCATCTATTTCCACATGGCCGAGCACAAGACCCTTGGTGGTGAAGGGATAGGAGGCGATAACCGGCTCGGCCGATGACAGCAGTTTGAGGAGCGATGACTTGCCCACATTCGGGTATCCTGCCAGTATGACGGTGGGGGTTTCCATGTCAATGGAGGGGGTTTTTCTGAGTGTTCGCCGTGCGTTCTCCAGAAAAACGAGGTGGTCATTTATCTGGTACAGTACTGAGGATATTCTCCCGTATGTTTCCTTGAGCACCTGGATCGCATCCTCCGCTCTCTTTGCCTTTTTGATGGCTTTATTGGAAATCGTATTCACCTTTTTCCGCGCCCAGTCCACGGCGCCGAGAGATTTTTTCAGTTTATCCATTCCAATGGTTATATCAATGAGCTCCCGGTAAAAGGGATGCAGGCTGTCAAACGAAGGGAATGCCCTCACATATTTATCCAGGGTGGTGTCCAGTGTTTTTTTCACTGCCATAAGTTTACCCACTGCCCTCGTTTTCGGGGTGCCGGTGGTTATCTTTTTTGCTCTGCCAAATGCCTTATCGAGCAGTTCGTCGGCATCGAGTATGGTGGGAATGCGAAACATTGAATTATAATGGATATCAATATAAAAAGGAGTGTGGAGGCAGGCATATGAGCACCTTTCCACTCATGCACGCCACGAAACTGAGGCGATACGCATCCTTCTCCTTCAGCATTGCCCGTGATTGCAAAATCCCGTTCCATTACCTTTATATAACAAATGTTCATGTCCTTTCATGGCCCGAAAGCCTGCACGAATGTACCGCGACATCAGAGGACGAGTGACAACCAGGAAGGAGTACCTCGGCGGTGTCCCCAATCCACGTATCACCCAGTTTGACCTTGGAGACCTCACTGCGGTGTTCCCGGTGGAAATATCCCTCATTGCAAAGGAGAGCTGCAACATACTGCACCGTGCCCTCGAGGCAGCACGTATCGCAGCCAACCGCCACATCATGAAGAATGCAGGAAAGTCCAACTACCACATGAAGATTCGCATTTATCCGCATGTGGTTATCAGGGAAAACAAACAGGCAACCGGGGCGGGTGCTGACCGTGTCTCACAGGGCATGCGGAAGGCGTACGGAAAGGCGGTGGGGACGGCTGCGCGCGTGAGGTCCGGGCAGAAACTCATTTCCATATGGACAAACCCTGAAAATGTGGTGTATGCAAAGAGCGCGCTAAAGAGGGCCATAGCAAAGCTGCCAACGCCGTGCAGAATAGAAGTGGAGGAGCAGGAGCAGCCCGCATAGACACCTCCATCAAATAGCAATATTTTTATTATCCCTTCACTATTACCAAATTGTGTCGGAGAAAAGTATCATAACAAGGCTGCAGGAAGAAATAGAGGTCATGGAGCGACATCTGCGCATAATGAAAATAATAGCAGATAAGGGGCCGATAGGGATAATAAAGCTGTCGGAGATGACCGGATTTCCACCACACAAGGTACGGTATTCTCTCAGGATTCTGGAGAACCACGGCCTCATACTGCCTTCGTCAAACGGTGCATTCACCACAGAAAGGGCACACCAGTTCATCAATGATTTCAAACACACGCTCCATGATATGATAGAAAGGCTGAAAAAACTTGAAGATGCGCTGAACAGGCCGCTGTAGCTCAGCAGGGAGAGCGCCAGACTGAAGATCTGGAGGTCGAGGGTTCAATTCCCTCCGGCGGCATTTTTATGGATAATGAAAACATTTTACGGAAACTATCGCCTGCTGACTCATTCACAATTTTGAATGGCATATTCGGGCTTTTTTCCATATTTCTGATACTTGGCGGGGAGGCACATTACTCCTTCATTTTCATTCTGCTGGCTGTCCTTGCCGACGGCATGGATGGTGTGGTGGCACGGAAGCACGGCGGGTATCTGGGGAGATACATAGATGAGTTTGCCGACATTGTCTCCTTCTGTGTTGCTCCCTGCATTTTTGCATATGCAAGGTACGATATCCAGATCGATGTGATGTTTTTTGCAGCCGCTTCCCTCTATCTCATTGGGGGAATACTTCACCTGATAAACTACCACTTCAGTTCAGGAGACTATTTCATGGGCATCACCACGCCCGCGGCAGCCATTATCCTTGTGAGCACCTCCTACCTGCTATTTCCGCTCTGGAGCGTTCTTCTCGGCATGGTTTTCCTTGCAGTCATCATGCTTGCTCCGCTATCCTATCCGAGAATCGAGCGCCTCTTTGCCATCGCCGCATGCATCATCATCTTTTCGGCCATGACGGGAAGGGAGGAATTTATTCTCCTTCTTCTGGTGTCCACCATATTGTATGCCGTGCTCGGACCCGTGTATATGAAACTCACGGGTAATAAAAGGAATCCTTGAAAAAGCCGAGGTTGATGGATCCCCAGTCGTCAAAGTCATGTATCAGATGTGTTCCTGAGGAATAGTCCACCAGTTGAAAGGCATACCGGTAATTCAGACAGCTGTGGTAGTTCCGGTATTTCCAGAATCCCGGAAGCCATGGGGCATTGCAGCTCTCGTTGTCAATGCCGCCGAAGGTATCGTCGAATAGCCCGAGTGTATGACCCAGCTCATGCATGAAAAGACTCGCATATGCCACCTTTCTTTTGCTCCCGGTCCGCCAGTCATTCATGTACTGGCCGGCGAGCATGAACGAATCCAGGTTTTCAAAACCCACGAACGCATGACCTCCCCTCCGCGATGAACCGTACGAGCCCAGAATTACATAGTGGTACACACCGAGTCGGGAGTTACTCACATTGCCGTGTAAAAAATGATCCCAGTATATCTCCCGTTCATCCCGATAGTAGAGGTGTTCCTTGTAGGGCAGCTCCTCGTCCACCTCAATGTGCAGTGTGATGTGGTGCGCCGCAAAGGCATCGTAGAGCATCTGGATGCTCTCCTCATACATTTCATAGCCCTTCATGTAATCCACTTCCACAAAAATATCCCTGGCAAAGGGGTCGGAAAACAGCGGTGCCATGGCATATTCCTCATAATCATTCAGACCGTCACCGTCATAATCAATGCTGTGATTTTCTCTATAAAAATCACTAAAGCCGTACCTATCCTCCCACTCAATTGGGAGGCCGTCACCGTCATAATCACGGCCTCTATCGTCCACCAGGGGGTTGGTGTGATAGATGTTCATCTCCTCCCAGTGGGTGAGACCATCCTTATCATAAT
>QMSU01000150.1 GCA_003650975.1 Thermoplasmata archaeon | reverse complement strand
GAAAACGCGGAAAAATTCCGGAAGAAACAGCCCATCTCTTCACTTTCCGAAGGGGATGTGATCGACGATGTGTTTGTGGTGAAGATAAAGAAAGGGGTATCGGAGTATGCCAAGGGATACCGCTTCAATCTCCTTTTATCAGATAACAGCGGGAAGACCATAGAATATGTGTACTGGGGAGGACATGATGAAGGAAAGGTCCGAGCCCTCTACGATTCCATCAAATCAGATTCTGTGGTGAGGGTGCGGGCAAAGGTTTCGTCCTATGGAGGAAAGCTCCAGCTCGCAACCAATGAACCCGGTGTCATTGAGGTGCTCGACGAATGGCAGTACCACAGTGAAGATTTTGTGAAACCTGCAAAAAAGGATGTCAATGAGATGTACGCACAATTGCTCCAGACGGTGGAGACAGTGGAAAACCCCCACATAAAAACACTGCTGGAACGCATATTTACCGATCCCCCCATCATGGAAAAGATGAAAATCCATCCCGGTGCCATTTCCATCCATCATAACTGGATAGGCGGACTTCTCGAACACACGCTGGAGGTGCTGGATTTCTGCGAGCTTGCGGCACGTAAATTCCCCCAATTGGACAGGGATTTGCTGGTGGCGGGCGCCCTGCTCCATGATATAGGAAAGCTGGAGGAGCTGGAGGTGACATCGAGAATAAAGGGGACCAATGCGGGTCAGCTGGTGGGGCATGTGATGCTGGGTGCACTCTACGTTGCCGGAAAAATAGATGAGATGGAAGAGTTCGATGAGGAGTTGAAAAACAAGATTCTCCACATACTGGTGAGTCATCACGGAAAAATGGATTATGGTTCCCCGAAGGAACCCATGTTTCCCGAGGCACTCGCCGTGTACTATGCGGATGAGATGAGTTCAAAGCTTGCGGAAATGATTGAATTCGTGGAGGATTCAAAGGGAGACACCGAGGATGATTTCATGTATCACCGCAGACACCAGAAGAACATTTTCCTCAAATAAGAGAAATCACACGGGATCACAACGCAGGATGAGCCTATGGATGCAGCCATATCATGTTTATATGAAAATCTGGAATGCTTGCAGTGCCGCGTTTGAGATTTTCCAGAGTGAATACTGTAACTCAGAATAACGCGGCATATGATGTTCTCCAGTTATCTCACGATACGATCCACCACCGCTGCCATCCGTTTTGTTTTGAGAACATGGTGACACCTGATGATGTCTGCCCCGTTGATGATGGCCACCGCCTCTGCACCAAGGCTCCCCTCTATTCGCTCACCCTTCTCCGCACCGAGGATGTTCCCTATGAATGTCTTCTGCGATATGCCCACAAGCACCGGCCTTCCCATGCCCTTCAGCTCCCTCATATGGGCTATGATGTCGCAGTTATCTTCGATACCCTTTCCCGTTCGCTTTCCGAATCCTATGCCGGGGTCAATGATGATTCTGTCCTCTGCGATTCCTCTTTCCACGGCAAATTGCACCCGTTCTTTCAGAAATGAATACACTTCCTCGGTGACGTTCTCATACTCCGGCTTAACCTGCATGTTTTTCGGTTCCCCTTTCATGTGCATGAGGCATACCGGCACGTCATGTTCCTTTATGACCTCCACCATCCCTTCATTTCTCAGGGCCATGATATCGTTGATCATATCCGCCCCCCTTTCCAGCGCCTTTTCCGCAACCTCCGGTTTGTAGGTGTCCACTGAAATGGGCACCTCCACCTCCTTCCTCATCGCTTTTATGACAGGGAGGATTCTCTCCAGTTCCTCCTTTGCGCTTATCGGCTCGGAAAAGGGACGTGATGACTCACCGCCAATATCAATGATATCGGCGCCCTGCCTTTCAAGCTCCTTCGCCCTCTCCACTGCATGTGCAACAGTTGTGTATTTCCCGCCATCATAGAAAGAATCCGGCGTGACGTTCAGAATGCCCATGAGGTAGGTCCGCGTGCCAAAAGAAAAGGTGCGGTCTCCTATCTTCATGGTGGTTTTTTTGTCCAGATTCTCCATCTCCCGCGCAATTTCATTCCCCAGAAGCTGCAGCCGCTCATACTGGCGCTGCAGCCGCTCTGCGAGATGCATCATCTGTTTGCGCGTCCCCATGAGAAGCACATCGGTGACCTTCGATGAAGGCGGAAGTGCCTTTTCGGCCACAGCGGCATCCCCCCCGATGGAAAGCATCTCCTGTTTCAGTATGAGCGCATCCTGCGGCGGCACCTCTCTGAATTTCATGACCATCCCCCGCAGCTTCGGGAGCATGATATCAATGCCTTCCGGGTGCACCCCGATGCGCTGCAGTTCCCTTCTGCCCTCCTCTTCATTCATGATCACTTTCAGCATGATATCACATTGTTTTCGGCACCAGACTGCCGTGGAGCGTGATGTTCGAAAGGAGAAATGCAGCGGGAGGGATGAACGCTATGAGCACAATGAACGGGTTCAGCACGGAGAGCATGACCGGGACAAGCGAGAAATTGATGAAATAGTGCATGCCGATGTATCGCCGCACCTCGTTTCTCACAAACCGGGAGATGGAGACGAGACGGTGGCTCACGTACACCATGACCGCGCCCAGCACTGCAAGAAGCGCCATGTGCCCGTACGCCCCCCCGAAGGCATCGAATGCGTAAAAGGGGTAAAAGAGAAAGAAAAGGAATATTCCCTGGAGTATGTAGGCGAGGGCCTTGAAACGCAGGGGGATGAACAGGGTGTTATCCTGCATCCTCACGCCGAGTGTTATCGCAAGGGTCCTGGCATTTCCCTTGTAATCGTGCTCCGCATCCTTGAGTCCACCGGCAATGAACTGCATGAACAGCACCTGGAGGGTGCCGAGGGCAGCCACCACACCGGCAAGTTTGCTGAGGGTGCCGCTCACCGTAAATGCCCCGTAGAGAATAAGCAGGAGCACGCCCAGCGCCACAAACACATCCATTGCAGGCATTTTTTTGCTTATGAGATTGTAGATGGTGATGGAGAGTGCCGAGAGCACGAGGAGGATGAGGGGGGCAAAGGCAGAGTACATGAATGCAATGGCCACGGCGATGGAAAGCGAAAGCACGAGCATGGCAGCGGTGAATATCCATGCATTTCTTATGCTTATGGTGCCGCTGATGAGGGGACGGTCGGTGAGTTCATCGGCCAGCCGGTCAATCCGGTAATCAATGATGTCATTGAGGGCAAAGCCGTAACAGTGCCCGAAAAAACCCACCAGAAAAAAGAGGAGGAGATGTTCCAGTGAATATTCTCCGCTGCTCAGCGCTCCGAGCACCGGGGCTATTGCGGTGAGTCCCGCATTGAAGGAACGGGAGAGTTTGAGATACTCCTTTATCACACCACTAAATATGCAATGCCTATTTTATTCTATCTCCGTCCGTGAGGAAGCATGAGTGGCCGGGAAGGCAACAAAAAGGATGAAGAAATCGCATCTGCATCGGTATTCCGTGTACCTAAGGAGTGACACGGTTTATCATCATTCATGGATAACGGATGGAAAAGGCATGCATATCTTCTTTATGGAAAAGCATCACCATTCGCGATTTTGCTCCATTCATCGGCATATATTCCACCGTTCCGCCGGTAGAGCCATAAAAGTGCGATGGTATCTCCCTCGCAAAACCGCTGGATATCCCGTGCCCTCTCATCGAGAAGAAAAATTTCATCCCCATCAACCACGATTCTGCACATAAAATGCTCCACATCGTCAACATACATGGTGGTGGGAAATTTCTTCACAAGCGTTCCCTTCAGATTGAAAAGACCCTCTCTTTTACCGAATGTGATGGGAGCCGGAATATCCCGCTCCACCCTTTCTATCATACCGTATTTTCCCACATTGATTTCCATCCCGTAGCTTCTTTTTTTCACCCACGCGTTGGCCACATGAATGGAATCCCCCTCACGCACATGGCGGGCGACTCCCACATTGTGGTCCCACAGTTTGAGCAGGGCATACCCTGTCTCATCTCCCACCACCATCTTCACCACATCCTTCTCCCTCGTTCCGATGTGCATCACCCTGGCGGTCAGTGAGAGAGTGCTCTCCT
>QMSU01000149.1 GCA_003650975.1 Thermoplasmata archaeon | reverse complement strand
TCGACCCGCAGCGAGATGGCGAGTTCCTGGCCTACGCGCTGCTGGCGCGGGCCCTGCGCCGGGCGGATCAGGTGGGGACGGGGAGCGAGCGCAAATAGTCGCGAATCGAGGTAGTGCTCGTATTCCTCTAGCGTGAGCAAAACAGCGATAGCCTGGCCCTGTGCGCCAACGACGTACCGCGCGCCGTGTTCGCGCAATGTATGGACAAGATCATTCGTCGAGTTCTCGTTCATGAGTCCATCTCTCTTTTATAAAAACAACCCTGCGTGGTCACAGGGTTGCTCGGCCTAAGTATCCTCTTGCGGATCGAAGGTGAGAAGCTCACCAGGATGCAGGCCTACCGCATCTTTCAGTATCCTCAGTTGGATCGATGTAAGGCACTTTAAAAAAACTTTGGTAGCCAGCAGAGTAGTCCAACTGGACTTGACTTTTGCATCGAGGCATGTTATAATATGCTTACTTCAGCTTTTACCCGATGCGCTAGGCTTGCATCTGACCAAGCCTGCATCTCAAGGAGGACAAAACAGTATGGACTACTCAGCGGAATACGAACGGTATCTCGAAGAAGAACTAGAACACTGCGATTCGCGCTACGCGCTCTGCCAAGAAATAATCTGGCTCGCTAACGCCGAGATGACGGTACTCGAACGCCGACAGCAACAACTTTTTGCCGACCTAGAACGCCTACGCGAAGCTCGCCAGTTTTACTCACCAAACCAATCATATTATACACCAAATCACGTGAATGTGCAAGAGGAGGTGACCATTGACCCAAACACTGTTCGTAGACAAGATCAGCGGCACGTTTGCCGACCCGCTGCTGGCCTACGGGTTGGCGGTGGTCGTGCAAAATGTGCTGGAGCGCACCACTGAGCGCGGCCAGCCATCGGTGCGCCTGAGCGATCACGGCGCGTACTACCGCCTGGATTGCACCCCGGCGCTGGATGACGCCCGGCTGGCAGCTATGACCGGTCCCTACGTGCCGGCCGTGTCCATCCGCACCCGCAAGAACGCCGCTGACCTGCCACCCGACCTGCCGCCCCAGGCCGTCGTGGATTACGAGGTCGAGCGCGACAAGCGGGCCGAGTTCTTCGAGATTCGCAAAAACTTGCCCAAAGACGCCCAGGTCGCCCTGGCGAGAGGCGAAGACCATCCCGCCTTAGCAGCCCTCCACGGCCAGGAACCCCACCCGGACTGGGACATCTTCCGGGCCATCAACCCCTCGGCGCTCACCGGCTACAACAAACTGATGACCCGGTGGTGGGCTATCCAGAAGGCACTGCCCGAAGTGTTGGCCCTGCTGCGCGACCTCTTTGCCCAAACGCCCAATGACCTGGATGCGGCTACGGCCGCCTGGAAAAAGCTGGACAAGGCCCACGGCTGGGGCATCAAGCCGGAGACGACGGCGGCCCAAATCTATAACCCCAGCCGGGGCAAGGGGCAGAACCGGGCCAAGTCCGACAAGCTGACCATGGGAAACGTCAAGGGCTTCTGGCTGCTGGAGTGGCTCAAGGCGGTGGGGTTTTACCACGCCGCGTTGACCAAACAACTGCGCGGGGTGAAGGATCGCAAGACCTACGTGCTGGCTCCGGCCGAGATTGACCTGGGCGAGAGTGACAAGATCATGCACGCCTTCCGGGGTCGCATGGCCCGCGCCGAGACTGCCATCCGCTCCGATGTGCTGGCCTCGATCCGCTACGCCCAGGCCATGCTCGATTTCACCCGCCAGCGGGAGGGGGCCAGCCTGAAAGCGCGGCTGCTCAAGCGCAAACAGCCGCGCCGCGTGGTGTCCGGCTTCTATAGCGCGTTCTACAAAAACCTGGGACAATCGGTGGCGACGATGAACCTGGCTTTCATCGGCCTGCCCGGCTGGATTCGGGTGGGGGGCGAGGGTGATATTGAAGATGCGCTCAACGTGCTGGCCGAGCACGAGTCCATCGTCCGCCAGTTCGACGAGAGCCACAGCGATGCCTACAACCTGCTCCTACTCTACCGCGATTTCCTCTCCGGCAACGACTTGTGGCCCTTCTTCGACTTCACCACTGCCTACAGCAGCTATCTCATTAGCCAGCGGGAACGGCCGGGAGGGCACGCCCGCCAGTTCAGCGAAGAAAATCTAAGGAGGTTGATCGTGAATGTGGAACCCAAATTGAGCAAAATTCTGGAGACACCGGGCTTCCAGAACATCGCCTACGCCATCCGGCAGAGCACGGTGGTGGCCCAGTACCGCAAACAGCAGAACGACCGCCGGTACGATGTGCGTTACGGCCTGGGGCTGGAACTGGCCCGCAAGGCCAACTACCCCGCCGAGTTCATCGCTGCCCTGAGCGACTTCCTGCACAAGTACAACGCCGAGAACGCGCAGGTGATGGAGAACCGTCCCGGCCCGTACCGGCGCAGCATACAGACCAGCGACATTGACGACATCGTGGCCCTGGTGGACGAGTACGGTGCGCCGCTCATCTGCAACCTGCTGGTGGCCTACGGCTACGCCCGCTCGCCGCGCGCACCCGAGCCGGCCGAGTCCGGCGCGGAAACAGAAGAACAGGCCTCCGATTGAGATGTGGAGCTTGAGGAAAATTGTTCGGGCGGCGTAGTTCGTCCGTCGCCCCATCAAGAAAAAAGTGAAGGAGGATTGAAATGACAACCGCACTCTATTCCCTGTCCATCTCCGCCCGCGCGACGCTGGACATGCACAGCTTGAACAACGAGGGTGGCGAGGGCAACCAGATTCAGACCCGCATGGTAAACATCGTTGGCGCCGATGGCCGGCTGCATAACGTGAATGCCATCTCCGGCGATATGTTCAAGCACATCCAGGCCGAGCACCTGTTCCGCCGGGCGACCGACGGGGCCGGGCTGCCGCTCTGTGCTGCCTGCCGCGAGTTCAACGCCAACCGCATCAGCGCCGATCCCGAATTCGCCAAAGCTATCGAGGGGCTGAGCGACGCGGAAGCGATTGACCTGCTGCTGGCTACCTGCGCGCTGGATGACATGGCCGGCAACCTGATCACGGCCGGCAATCGCTCCATCCCACGCAAGAGCGTGGCCGAGTTCGGCTGGGTGGTGGGTTTGCCGGAGCTGACCACCACCGACAGCTACTTCCACGTCAAATATGCCAGCGAGCGCAGTGCCGACCGGCGGGCGGCCGATTCCGCCGAGACAGCGCGCGGGGCCAATCTGGGCCAGGCCATATTCCACCGTCCGGCCTCCAGCGGAGTGTACGCCATCGTCGCCAACTTTGAGCTGGCGCGCATTGGCTTCAACGACATCACGCAGACCTATCCAATCTCCAACGATGAGCGGCGTGCGCGTCACGCGGCCTTGCTGGAAAGCGTGCTCTACACCTTCCTGGAGCCCAATGGCGCGATGCGCGGCACACAGAACCCGCACATCGTCTCCTTCGACGGGGTGGTGGCGGTCAGCAAGCAGGTCGTGCCTGCCCCGGCTATCAGTCCCCTGGGGGGCGACTTCGTGGCCGAGGTCGAGCGCGTGAGGGCAGCATTGGACACCCTGCGCCCGGGTGCGCTGGAGCTGTACCCCTTCGCCTCGCTGGGCGAATTCACCGAGGTGATGACCCGTCTGATCCAGAGCACGGAGCCGTTCACACTGGCCTACGCCGGTTAGCGGCGAAAGGAGGCCCTACGATGTGGCTCATTGCCGAATACCAACCGGTGGGGCTGTTCTCGCTCAAGAGCGCGCTGGCGACGTCCTCCGGTGGCAAGAGTCTGCTCGTGCCCACGCCCTACGCCATCAAAATGGCGCTACTCGACGCGGCCTGCCGGCTGTGGGGTGTGGGAACGGCGGAGGACGTCTGGCCCACACTACGCGATCTGTCTGTGGCCTTGCGCCTGCCGGAGCGCGTCGTGGTCACCAATCTGTTCACCAAGATACTCAAACCCCGGCGCGGTACGCCCCGGCCGGGATCGCAACACGCCGGGCCGCTGGGCAAAACCATCGCCTTCCGCGAGTACGTGTGGGCCGGTGGCAATCTGGGTATCGCCCTGGGCCTGGAGGATGGCAGCCGGGAGACCGAGCTAACCGAT
>QMSU01000148.1 GCA_003650975.1 Thermoplasmata archaeon | reverse complement strand
TATAATATCCCTGCATTGTCTTATAGCGGAGAATGACATCCTTCATTGTCCGTGTGAGCACATGCCCGGGATGCGGAAGTCCGTTGGCGGTGGGAGGCCCCTCAAGGAAGACAAATTTTTTCCCGTTCCTGTTCTTCTCAAGGCTCTTCTGGAAGATACGGTGTTCCTCCCAGTATTTAAGTATTTTCTCTTCCATCTTCGGATAATGTGCAGCGTCCATTTTAAGGAGAAATGAAGGTTGATTAAAATAGTTTATGCAATACCTCTGCGGGAGAATGGGATATTATTAAATAAACAAAAAAGATTCTTTATGCAATGACAGATGATAGCGAACATCATGACAGGGAGATAGAGAGAAGGGAGCGACTGGTGGAGATTTTTCTCATAATAGGTGGGTTTTTTGCCGCATCCAGCTACTGCGAATCTGTTGCCACCTCCTCGATGCTGCTGTTTTTGCAATTTATGCTTGCCATGCTCCTGTATTATGTCTTTCTCTCAAGGACAAAAATGAGCATGCTCATCAACTGGCTCGCCTTTTTCGCTTCCATATCATACAGCATTCTGCTGGTCAGATTCATCAATACGTATCTCGGCACGGCTCTTGATGGCGCACTGTTTCTGCTTTCGCTCGTGGCCTTCACCGCACTCTTCACATTCGCCCTTGCCTACCCGGATACCAGCGAGCAGATCACCCGGAGGATTACCTCGTACCTGGAGGGAAAGGGTAAAGAAAATTCGCAGTTCTTCAGAACAGCATCTCTTGTCATTTTCGTAATCCTTGTGATACTGGTCATCATAGAGCTGCTTCTGCTTTATCGCTAGTCCAGAACCGGCGTCTATGCCACTTCGGGACCAAAGCGCTTCTTTCCCTTTCCGCTTTCCTTGTCAAACCGTATCTGGGGCATCGGTATGGGTGGGGGGAGCTTCAGGTCCCGTGCAATCATCACCGCCTCCGGGAGGCAGAAGTGCATGAGCGATGTGTGAATCTGCGAGGCAACGTTATTCGGCATATTCTTTTTGCTCTGCCATCGCTCGGCAATTTCCTCCGCATCCTCTCCTTCAATGGTAAAATCGCCCTCAAATTTTATGACCCCCACGGCACCATAGCTTGCCACATATTCAAATTCGGCCTGCGCCTCATTGTTCCCGATATAGGAAAATAATTTCACGCTGCTGTTGTGGTCAATGCGGATGTTCATCGGCTGCGAAAAATCCTTCACAAACCGTCTTGCCTCAATTGTTCTGATACCCATATTCTTGATTTTCATATGCTTCAAATCTGCTGTCTATTTAAATGTTGCTTCATCGCGAAAAAAATATGTGCAGCACCTTTTTTTTCCTCTTCAGCGGAGGAATGTATTCCCGCATGAGCAAATAGAAGTCATAATAGCTTTTCACAAGCGATACCCCCACCCCTGCAATAATGCCAATAAGATATCCTCCGAGCAGGTGGATGAATAGCTCTCCAATCAGGGAGGGAATTATCCATGCGGGCAGGGCAAAACGCCAGTTCGGCCGTACATCCACCTCTCCATGCTCCCAGTTTACCCGTACCTTCCATACATTTATCGTATGCCTCATGACAACTTTTTATAATGGTATACTTTATAAATTCTGCCATTTTTATCGGGGAGCTGTCACATTCTTATGCTATTCTTTTTTATCATTCATCCGAGCCCTTATCTTGGCAGTCTCCGGTTTTTTCTTCTCAATAAGATGGATGGGTACAACTTTTTCCATCCGGGATTATTTCTTTGCAAACAGTTTTAAAACCGTGCTGTTGAGTATCTTAATGCCATAAAATATGGAATAGGCAAGCAGCGGAATGGATGGCAGTATGAGTATGTCAACAGCGGTCATCTCCCCCAGAATTGCCCTGTCATATAAAAGCATTGTCTCGTGCGCTCTCAGTATGCAGAATCAAAACAGTTCCATGTTTCCGCGGTGGTCAAGCCCGAGAAGTTTTTTGTAATGGATGGTGTAGAGATGGCGGGGTTTTTCCGGTGTGCCGTGAATGGCCACCACCTTCCCGATGTAAAGGGTGTGATCTCCTGCATCACGGGTATCCACCACTTCACACTCGTAGGCAACCGTTGCCCCTTCTATGAGCGGGGGTCTCACCCTATTTGCAGGAAGTTTTTTGAATCCCCCTTCCTTGAATTTGTCAGTATTTCTCCCCGATGTGGTTCCGCACAGCCAGGCACCCTCTCGCTGTTCGTCTGAAGGGAAACAGAGTACAAATTCCTTACAGTATTCAAGGCACTCGTGAGAATATCGTCCCTTTCCCACGGAAATGGCAATCATCTTTGGCTCCCATGAAACAAATGTCCACCATCCAAGACCTATTATGTTGGCTCTTTCATTTTTGTCAATCGTTACCGCAAGCACATAGGGATAGGGTGAACCAAGAGTAAGGGCATCGTCCCATGATATTTCTCTCAGGCGATCGGGCATAATATTCATATGAATACGCTACATAAAATTTGTCATTCATGATAAACATTTTATGCAGGCTTTCTATGCTTTTTAAGGAGCACAATGACCGGAGAGCAAATTGCCAATGAGATAAAAATGGCCAAAGCCGTTGCCGAGCAGGTCCAGAAACTGAAGGAGATACTGACACAGAGGATGAGAACGGAGAGGGAGCTGTGCGAGCGTCTGGATTCCCTTGCAGAATGGAACATACGGAAGATATCCCTGTTAAAGGCCATGGGCCCCCACCTTTCCAGCATGGACCGGAACGGGGAAGAACCGTTTTCCCCGATACATGAACAGGGCGGAGAGATGGAAAGAGTACTGGCAAGTGTAATGAACGAAATCTCGGAGGCACAGCACTCACTCACCCAGTGGTATATCACAACCGTTTCCGGGCAGATGTGGATTCACGGAAGTGCGGAGGGTCTTCGCAACGAGTTGCAGCATATGGGTGTGGCCGGGGTGCAGGCACATGGTGCGGAGGACATCACGGCAAGAATCATGTACGACATTGAAGCATTCCTCGAAGAAATGTTCTCGCGCAGCGTGGCGGAAGAATTCAGGAAAATCGCTGGACGATGGGTCACCTGCACAGATGACGAAAAGCCGGAACTGCTGGAGAAATTCAGGAATATGGTTTTTGACACCCTTCTGGGAACATGGGGTGCCACAGGGGGGCAGCTTGCAAAGACATCATGGTACGGGCGGTACAGGGGTACGGAATATAAGGAACCTCTGCTCAGGGCACGGTTTTTCATGCTCGGATACACGGATGAAAGTGAACTCCAGCATTCAACGCTTTTGGACATTGATGCGGTGGCACATGGTTTGCAGGAATGCTATCGTACCATCTCCGAGCATGACCTTCAGAAGGAGGATGTGTCCTTTCTCGACGGTGTGTTTTTCGCAATGCTTTCGCAGGTGAGCAGAATGCTTCTCCTGAGAAATCACTATCATAAAAAGCTCCCGTAAGACCAATGTGAGAAACGGAGAGTGAAATTCATTCAAAAAAGATGCGGGCGCCGGGATTTGAACCCGGGCAACAAGCTGTTTCCCCCGTTTCCGTCAGCGCTTTGCGCGCAGCGGAAAGGGTTGTTGGGAAGCTTGGGTCATAACCCCTAGACCACGCCCGCAGATGAGAGCAAAAAGACATCCCTTCCATGTTTAAATGTTTTAAGGTTTATTCACCCCATATGAGTAATTTGTTCATCCATCTGCAGCCACCATGATTGCAGTGCGCAAAGAGTGCCGCCGTGGGGAAACTGGAGGAAACGACGGCCGACCCCATGGTACTCCGCATGATCCACACGCCCTTTCTCACCATGTACATCTTCATTTCTGCAATAAAGATAAGGGGAAAATAGTGCAATGCTGCTTTCCAACAAATTTAAATATAAACATGATATCTTTAACCATATGGAAATTGCAGAAGAAATTAGAAATATACGAAAAGATTTGGATGCTCTGGTCCACCTTTTCTCCGAACTCGTAAATAAAATAGTTCCAGAAGAAGATGCTAAAAAGGAAGATGAAAAGGCAATAAAACAGGATGATGAAATAATTGGTGAAAAGGAACTTCTTAAGG
>QMSU01000147.1 GCA_003650975.1 Thermoplasmata archaeon | reverse complement strand
TTACTGACTCTTCTAATTTCACCCCATTTTCCATAAAACCATAACCAAAAAATCCTATGTGACATTTTAGATGACAGGGACACATAGATCACCATTAGATTACATTACATTAGATGCAAGTCATGCATTGTTCCCATCAACGATGTTTTGATAGGAACTTACCGTACCTCCTTGCTCTTACCATCCGCAAATTCATTTAATAACCTCACGGTGAGTTCTCTGTTGAAATATGGCTGTTTTCTGCTTACATTGGAAACCTCAGTGGATTATTTCATAAATTTTTTAAGGCAATAGAATCTACGAAAATATAGGTACAGGAAAGCGGATTATAAAAACGTCAAAACG
The DNA here is from genome assembly GCA_003650975.1 of Thermoplasmata archaeon. GTDB lineage: Archaea > Thermoplasmatota > E2 > UBA202 > JdFR-43 > B78-G9. The sequence goes on along the minus strand of QMSU01000147.1, from coordinate 3,716 downwards.
GGTGAATTAAAAACAGAGGGGGAATGGATTATATTATTGGGAAAAGAAAAATTCTGGAAACTGCGGCACGAGGGCACATCGATAGCAAGTTTCCGTAAAATTGATTTGGAGTTATTAAAGAAATAAGAGGATTGACCCCATCTGCTCGCTCTTCTGCAAAGATTGTGCTATGTAAGCACCCACACCCATATCACCCAAATGATACTTTTGTGAGCCCAAAGGAGCGTAGCGACGCTTGGGAGGCTCACCATAACTTGTGGAAGCAAAAAAAAATATGCACAAGAGGCGTCACGGTGTGGATGTTACCTGCGGCCCACCGTCCACGAGAGCAGCTCGAATTCGATGATGCCCATGTAGGCTATCTCATTGGTGTCGGTATTCACGTAGAGGTAGAAGTCGCAGAAGGGAGAGGCCATGATGCTTATCCTCCCGTCGCTGGTTCTGAACACCTGTCGAAAATCCCAGTCGTTGGTGAGCCACAGCAGATCCTGTGAGAACTGAGAGATTTTCCGTGACTGCACGATGCCCGATATGGTGGACTGCACCATCATGGGTATGCACCCCTCACGGCGATGCCATGCTGCCACAGCCGGTGCATCACTGCCATCTCGCCGTCCCAGGTGCGGCCTGTCCTTTCGAGGTGCAGCAGCTGCAGCTCCCTTTCGTTCATGATGAATACTCTGCCGTGCTCGTCGATGACCTCGTAGTGCATGGCTACCACTCCTGCACCGCCTCCACGGTGTCCAGCAGATGCTCTCTGCAGGCCGTCATGAGCCGCTCCAGCCGCTCCATGTCCTCACTGCCCAGAAAGCACCTGCCGCCGTTGGTATAGAGGTTGTAGTGGATGTCCTGGAGCACTGAGAGGAGCTTTCCAGGTGGAAGAACACTCCCCTCAAGATCCTGCTCGCTGAGGCGCTCGATTACCACGACGCCGTCGGGGCACATGTCGGGGTACTGGTACGCCGCGGCCATGCGGTTGGCAAGGTACAGCCGCTCCACGAAACTCAGCACGTCGGTTCTCGTGACGCACGTGGCACGTCTGTCGGTGCACGCAAGCTCGATGTAGCGCTCCCGGAAGGAAAGGAACACCCGCTTGAGCTCCTCGCTGTACCAGATGGTGGTGGCCGCATCTGCGAACTCATCGGTGCCCAGTGTTGCAACGCTCATTTACCGTCTCACCTCCTGCCAGAAGAACTTTTCCTCGCAGGCGGGGCAGAGCACCGGCACGATGTCCAGCACGTGCCGCTCCGGAAGCGTGGTCTGGTAGTACAGCACAAACTCACGTCCGCAGTCGATGCAGCGGCCGATGTAGGGCTGCAGGTGCACGGTTGCCTGGTCATCTTCAGGCTTCATCTTCCCGCTGTTGACATTCTCACCGGGCGCAGGCCCACCCGGATGCATGTTTATAACACACATCAGGTAAGATGTGTGTGTTTCTCCCTTTGCCATCTGCCTTTTGTGAGCGGGAAATCGTAAGGCGCTGAAAGGAGGGTGGTGCTCAACGGCGTGCCCCCTTACGTTATTTTGTAGCCATCCTGTGAAACAGGCGGCATCCCTGAAAGGGGAAAATAACGATATGGGGGCCATGTGTTGTATGCATGAGTCGGGCGCCACCCATCGATTCAACGCCTTAGATGCTCCCTGAGGCTCACCCGTGTGCGGCGGCTTTAAAAAATATAGGAAAGAAGATCCGAGTAAATGATGCCGACGGCGTTGGTGAATTGGTTAGGCATATTCTGCGTAACTTCTCATTTAAACTTAACGTAATTACCAGTAATTGCCAGTTTTATTTAATCATTATTACAAAATGTCTCTGCGATTATATACTGGATGGAATCTCATCACCATACCGGTGGAGAACAATTACGCCGCATCGGACCTCGCCGCACTCATACCGGAATGCAACATGATTGCCTGGTGGGATGCATCAACGGGTACCTACAAAACCTTCATTGTGGGTGTCACCCCGCCCGGCTCGCCCTATGACTTTGCGGTGACACGGGGCATGGGATTGTTTGCAATGGCGACATCAGGTAGTATCTGGCACGGCGAAGGATAAACCTTCTTTTCCCTCCTTTCTCCATTATTTGCCGATGCTTCCCTTAGTAAATGGATACTCAATTTCCCAATATAATATGCTCGAAGCTATTCCACACTATCCAATTGCTCTTTGCATTTGACTTTTTTCCACCAAAGCCGCAATATCGTGCTAACGTTTAGCAGTATGTTTTTGCCTCAAAGAAACGCTTTGCGAACAGATATCAGTTCCTTAATAACCCCTAGACCACTAGCATTGTGGTATATATTATTCATCTGGCGTATGTTAAAAATAATAGGGGCATACACCGCCCCTCAGAGATGGAGACCCTTTCGGGTATTTGTCTTTTTCACCAAGCCCGGCAAGGTGGTAAAATATGCAAAATTTCGGCGATTAAATCGGAGATATTTTCTGAAACTCATCGGTGTATTTTTCGCTTTATCCTCACAGATTATTCATAAATTCTCCCCTCGGTGACAATGTGCTTCACCACATTCTCGACACGACTCACCGCCTGTTTGGTGATTTCAAGTTTTCTTCTCAGCTGGGGGTCTGCATTTGGTATGGAGAGATCAAGATATCCCTTGGCGATGCACAGCGGATTGAAGAAATAGTGGGAAACCTCCTCCAGAAACTTTCGCTCCCTCTCAAGAACTTTCTGCATCTTTTCATGCGCATCTATCAGATTCATCTCCATTTCTTTTCTCTGGGTTATGTCTATTGCATTTATGAGATGGGTTTCCTCGCTCTCTGTGATTTTACCGCAGCCCATTTCCAGCCATTTAACAGCGCCGTTGCTATCAAAAAATTTCATCTGCAGCGTTTCTCCCTTCAGCAGTTTATCAAATTTGTGCTGGTCTTCTGGATGCACGAGATCGAAAAAATCCTCTTTTATCTTTTTCCCGTGGTAACCAAGCATTCTCTCGAAGTTTTTATTCACATAGATAATTTCATTGTGTTTCATGAGGATTATTCCCATGGGGGTGCTCTCGCAGATTGCCCGGTATCTCTCTTCCGATTCCTTTAGGGCATTTTCGGCCACCACCTGCTCCGTCACGTCCTCAATGGTGATCAGGTGCCCCTCTGCAACGGTGGTTTTCCTAATTTTATAATATTTTTTCCCTAGTTTATACAGTGTTTCCTTGCCCCGTGCTATTTTTGCGATGTCATTTTCCGGAAGTTCTGTTGCAATTCGATTTCTGTATATAATCTCTCCTTTTTTATCCAAGAAGAGAATTCCAACAGGAATATTGTCCAGTATCAAGCCTTTTCCGCTAATTGTCCCATCCCAGCATAGGAAAGAAAATTTTTATTTAAATTTTTCTAAATATGGTGCAGAAGTGAACATGCGCAGTTTACCATGCACTTACCATTTGTATGACTCGGGTGCCGGATTCCCGTCGAAGTTGAGCCAGGGAAAGAGAAACATTTTGGCAGAAAAGCGGGGTAATACCCTCAGTTTTTCAGGGAGAGGGTTGGGCAATGCTCGTTTCATTCACTCCAGCAATTATTTTCTCGCTGGTTGCAGGCATATATTGGAAAAGGGGGAAGAGGTTTTTTTATCCAAAGATGAACCCCATGCCCTCGCTCGCCTTTTCGTCGTCAGCAACAAATTTTGCGTTGACCTCCTCCTTTTTGTCTCCTTCAAGCAGAGTTGCCTTTTCTTTGAGGAGTTCCT
>QMSU01000146.1 GCA_003650975.1 Thermoplasmata archaeon | reverse complement strand
GATATTAGATAATGTAGGAAGTTAAATATAATTATAAATATATGTATTCATCCCATCATTTATATAAAACTTTACGCATAAAATTCATCTCCCGTTTTATAAAGCGTCAAGAGAATTATATATTAAATCGGCTAATTATTTATTGTTATACTCTCGCATGATAATGTTATGCTATGTCAATGTCTTATAGATAGAAGTTAATTATCCTAATTTTCTTCTAATATTATAGATAGAAGAATCTAAAACATAAAGAAATCTTAAAAATATCTCTATATCGCCACCCGTGCTTAGTCCCCCACCTACGTGGTAACGGAATCCCAAAGGGGTATATAAAGTTTTCTGTCGCCAACAGGAGTGGATAAGACTAGTGTTTAAAAACTGGTCTTTATATAATATTATTGAGAAAAAAGTGAAGTACGGAGAGCCAAGCTACGGCGGGTAGATGGAAGGGTTACTCTTCATTCTTTTTTTAAAATTTTGATTAGAATGGGTAATATTAATAAGATAATAAAATATGGGCTGGAGAGCGAAGCTCAGTCCCTACTTGATAGTGGTCTTAGCAGAGCTAAGATTGCAGAAACTCTTAGAAATAATCATCCGGAAATAGTAGATCTCAAAGATCTTTCAGCTATGAGTGTACAAAGATGGATAGATTCCAAGGAAAGAGCGAAATTGGAAGAATCTATGGAACAAGGCAAGGATCCATTAGATGATTTTATGAAAGAATATCGAAGAGCCATTAAAGATTTAAATTTAAAAGCTGAGAGATTATATAATAAGGCTAATAAATTATTGGATAAAGCAGAGCTGGAGGGAGATACCACTACTTCACTTAGAGCCATCAAAGAAGTCAGAGATAGCCTTGATCAGCTCAGGAAAAATTGGGTATCTCTCATGCAGTATGGTACTAGACAAACATCCAATATTTATCATATAAATTTAAAGAAGGAACAAAATGTAAAAATAATGCTCCTTGAGTTTTCCAAGGTGCTTTGTAAAGAATGTAGATCTAAGGTCTCAGAATTGCTAAAAGAGAAAGGAGGAAATTAATGCCTAGAAAAAAGAAAAATTATATAAAGAAAAAAATTTCATCATATGACCCAAAAATTACTCTGAAAAAATTCTTTACTGGTCTCGGTATGACCATAGTACCAATAATTATTGGCTACACCCTCAACTTTTTAGAAACTGAAGAGTTCCCACCAGAATACGCTGGATATATAGTTATTGCAACCGCCTTCCTTCATGCATTAATGAATTATTTTAAACATAGAAATGACACTAAGGAAATTGAAATACCTACGACCTCTTAAACATACTATGGTTCTATTTTTATTCTTCTTGTACTTTTGAACTTTGAGAACCTAGTATGTTATATAAATAATGTGATAATATGAGAAGAAAGACTATGGATTTTGATAAATGGTTGGTCGATGCTTCCAAATGGATACTCCCTTTCATGGGAATAATCTATCTATTCAAGCTAGCGCTGAACTTATCATTTAGTTTAGGTTTTAGCTTCTAGTGCTAAGCATCTAGCTTGCTATAATCATTTTCATGTAAATAATGTTTATTTATTTCTACTATTCTTATGGATGATCTCAAATTACTTGAGTATTCGCTCGATCCTGTCTTATTCACTTCAGAAATTCTCGGATTAGAATGTAAGTGGTTTCACAAAGAATGGCTAGAATTATTTGAAAATTATAGTTTTATATCATTACAAGCTCCTAGGTCTCATGGAAAAACTAGCATAGTTGGAGCTTATATAATTTGGAGAGTTATTAGGGATCCAGATGTTAGGATCCTCATAGTCACAATTAATCAGGATAAAGCAGATGAGATGATGACTTTTATCCAACATCATCTTGAGGAAAATCAAAAACTAATAGAAATATTTGGAGATCAGAAAGGATATACTGGTGAATGGACAAGATCCACCCTAAGAGTGAGGAGAGCAGGTAAATCAGGATTCGCTCATAAAGAACCTACTATTACAGTTTTAGGTATAACATCTTCTATGGTTGGCGGTCATTATGACCTAATAATACTAGATGATATAACAGATCAAAAAAATTCTAGAACAGAACACAGGAGAAGAGAATTAGTTAGATGGTATAATCAGACTCTAGTTCCAATGCTGGAGCCTAATGGAAAGATAATATCAATAGGGACACGATGGCATGAGAATGATATTCACAGCTACTTAGCGAAAGATCCTTCTTTCGTTTCTAAGGTCTATAGGGCTATTACCGATGAAAAGAATAAAAAAGTTCTTTGGCCAGAAAGATACACTTATGAGAAACTTAAGGCTATAGAAAAAAGCATTGGGTCTGTTAGCTTTGAATTACAATATCAAAATAATATTATATCCAGTTCAGATTCACCTATAAAGTCTGAATGGATACAAAATGCAGTCGAAAATTATAAGTTTCCTATTTCTGACTATCAGACATTTATAGGAGTAGATTTAGCATCAAAGGGTACAGAATCTGATTATTTTGTAATCACTGTAATTGCGATTGCATCCGGTTGTATATATGTCATAGATGGACTTAGAACTAAAGCCTCTCTATTTAAACAATGGGAACTTATTCAGTCGTATGCAGAAAAATGGAATCCGATAAAAATAGGAATCGAAGCTACTGCACAACAGAAACTTATAACTGATCAATTTATGGAGTTAAGTATTCTTCCTATAATACCAATTAAGACTTCCATAGTAAATGACAGAATGTCAAGAGTACAGCGATTATCAGTATTATTTGAAACTAATAGAATATTTATTAATCCCAATCTTGATGAATGGATAAATGAATTAAGATTATATCCAAGAGCTGCTCATGATGACACGATCGATTCTTTATCATTTGCTATTCAGACCTCACAAGAAATAAAAAGAGAAAATAATATTGATTGGGGGGGCATTCCAGATTTAATTCATAGCAAAACTATTGAACCTGTTAGTCATGTTAATAAATATAGAATCAAAAAAATAGGGAGGTAAATCATGGAAGAAATCTACATAGGCAACAAAGATATCTCTCGATATATTTCCGCTTGCTTCTATTCACTACGCAAGGATCAGGATATCAAAATAGTTGCTCGTGGAAATAATATAAAGAGAGCTATAGATATTCTAGCAATACTCATCAGAGATTATCTTGAGGATCCAAAATATAGTATAACAGTGGGAAGTGAGCCATTCGAGAAAAGAAATGTGTCCACGATAGAAATAACCCTATCTGGAACTAGGAAGAAAGACTAAAATTAATGATAAATTATGAAATTATTTAATCCATTAAAGTTTCTTAGTGGAAGAAAGAAACATTCAATTTGGAAAGATGAAAGTGGAAGATACAAAACAGTGGTTTACTCTGGAAAAAGAGCTTCTAGAGGGCTAACTGTATCTCCCAGAAGCACATCTACTCTTAATAGCTATTGGAAATACTATAATGGAGAGGGCATCGTATTTGCCTCTATTAATACCACTGCATGGAATACTGTAATGGTTGGATATCATCTTTCCTCTAGAAATGAAGAAGCTAAAAAATTGATACAAGACTATTTAGATAGACTTAATTTTCAATCTATTCTTTTAGATAATGTAGTTTTCACTCTGGTATATGGAGATGCATTCATAGAGATAGTGAGAACTTCTTCGGGTAAAATTACTGATCTCAAAACAGTAGATCCTAAGACTATAATTATAAATACTGATGAATATGGTAATGTAGAATCTTATCAGCAGGTAATAAATGGTAAAGTTCGAGATGTTGTATTAAAACCAGAAGACATAATACATATTAAGTTTTTCCCAAATCCATCCTCTCCATATGGAATATCTTTAATTGAGCCATCAAAAGATACAATAGACAGAAAGATAGATACCGATGAAGCTATATTTAATGCAATTCAAAGACACACTGCAAAATACGTAGTAACTGTTGGAACGGAAGAAGATATACCGCCTAAAGAAGTAATGGAAGACATTGAAAAAAAATTCGAAGATATAGATTCAAGTAATGAATTTGTTGTTCCTGGTGTGGTTAGAATAGATACTATAGATGAAAAAGGAGTTCAAGGAGTGGAAGAATATTTTAATATCTTTCTCACTCAGTC
>QMSU01000145.1 GCA_003650975.1 Thermoplasmata archaeon | reverse complement strand
GTCATTCGATTCGAATGACATTGAAGACCCCAATGTTACATTTACTGTGGCGGGAGATTATGTATTGCGCCTGACAGTTAGTGACAGCGATAAAGATGCAAATGATGTGGTTACTATCAGAGTTTTTGCGGAAGGTTATACTGGCCTGATAGCACATTGGAAACTTGATGAGACATCCGGCACTACCGCTGTTGATAGTGTAGGTGGCCACGATGGTACACTCGCCGGCGACCCTGTATGGCAAAGTGCCGGTGGTCAGGTGAACGGTGCGATTGACCTTGATGGTGACGGTGATTATGTGGACTGCGGCGGCGGAACTACAGATCACAATACGCCTACCTGGGCTGATTTGACTGACGAAATTACAATTTCTGCCTGGATAAAAGGCACTTTCGATAAGCCCTGGCAGTCTATTGTTACCAAAGGCGATTCAAGCTGGCGGCTTACAAGGGACTGTCACGACGGTGATTCGAACAACGTTATGTTTGCCTGTAATGATGTTGGCCAAATTTATTCCGGCAGCACCGGAGGTGTTAGTGACGACGAATGGCACCAAATTGTCGGGTCGTTTGACGGCATATATATGAAGCTTTACATCGACGGTATTCTGGCTGCATCGAATAAAGTCGCAGAAGGCGCAACCATAGCTTTGAATGATTACGATGTTCGTATTGGCTCTGATGCTCAGTTTGACGGCCAGCGTGAGTTTAACGGGCTTATTGATGAAGTGCGTATATACGAAATCGGTTTGCCTGCTGACAAAATTCTTGCAGAATTCATTGCTGATGGCGGACATAACAGTTGCGGCATAACATATCTGATTGGTGATGTAAACGGAGATTGTTATGTTGATTTTGCTGATTTTGCTGAAATGGCTGCAAATTGGCTGAAGTGCAATGATGTGACTGAGCCGGGATGTAATTAGTTAACAGGCCGGTTTGTATAACGGTTTAATGGATTTAAGGGTGGTGCTTGGCCAAAATGTTGAGCACCTCCCTCTTTCTGCTTGCGGAGTCGGCCTGTGCAGGCCGAAGATAGCAACAGAGAACATCGAAGTTCATTTGGCATTTAGAAAAGTAGCGTAAAATGAAGTGGAGTTCATTTATTTTTTGGGTTATGGCATCAGCGACGTGCCTGATGATGGTTTCGCCGGTATTTGCGGATAATTTGATTACCGGTCTAACAGCTACCGGCCATGACAGCAGGATAGATTTGGTTTGGGATCCTTTATCAGAGCCGGGTCTGGATGGTTATAATATATATCGTTCAAGATATGTCGGGGGGGACTACACAATATTAAATAGTTCGGTACATACTGTGTCTGTTTACAGCGACTTTTTCGGCGAAAATGTCAGGCCGTATTGCTATTATGTCAAGCCGGTAGTGAACGGAACAGAAGGCACCGCCTCAGATATTGTGACGGCCACTCCTTATGCAATGACCGATGATGAGCTTCTTACTTCTGTACAGGAAGCCACCTTCAGGTATTTCTGGGATTACGGCCATCCGGTCAGCGGATTGGCGAGAGAAGGTTATAATCTCGGTCATAGCAATGATACTTGTGCTATTGGAGGTACAGGTATGGGGTTGATGGCCATCATAGTCGGTGCTGAACGTGGATTTGTTAGCCGCACCGATGCTGCTGCACGAATGTTGAAAATTTTGACGTTTCTTGATGAAAACACAACTCGTTACCACGGTGCCTGGTCGCACTGGGTTAACGGGGCAACTGGTGCAACGATTCCTTTCTCTGAATATGATGATGGCGGCGATTTAGTAGAAACTTCTTATTTAGCACAAGGTTTCCTTACTGTCCGCCAATACTTTGATTCGGACAATGCCACAGAGACAGAGATTCGCAGCAGAGCTACCTCGATGTGGGAAGGGATTGACTGGAACTGGTACCGTAGGCTTGGAGACACTGACGGTTCGCATCTTTACTGGCACTGGTCACCGAATTATGGCTGGGCTATGAACTTTCCTATCGAGGGTTATAATGAATGTATGATTACCTATTTGTTAGCCACAGCTTCGCCAACACATCCGATACCCGCCTCGTGTTATTACAGCGGCTGGGCGAGCGGTTGGTATGAGAACGGCGCTAGTTACTATGGCTATAGGCAATGGGTAGGATGGTTTGAATCACCGATGTTCTACACTCATTATACCAATCTTGGATTTGACCCTCGCGGAAAGAGTGATAATTATTGTAACTACTTTGATAACAGCCGCAATATGTCTCTAATAGATCGCGAATATTGTATTGATAATCCAAAAGGCTTTGCCGGATATAGCGATTTGGTATGGGGTTTGACAGCAAGCTGTAATCCATGGGGCTATGGTGCACAGGCGCCCGGTGATGCTGACAACGGCACTATTGCTCCAACCGCTGCCCTTAGTGCTATGCCCTTTACTCCAGATGAGTCCATTGCTACACTGAAGCACTTTTATCACACTTACGGAGGTGATGGATTGTGGGGGCCGTTCGGCTTTGTTGATGCTTTCAATCTTAGCGAAAACTGGTTTGCCCAGGGTGATGTTGCCATAGACCAGGGCCCGATTATAGTAATGATTGAAAACTATCGCACGCAATTGTGCTGGAATCTGTTTATGGCTAACCCTGAAATTTCGCCGATGCTTGAAAGTATCGGCTGGGCTGTCAAGGCTGGTAACGGACTGAATTACGAATACTACCACGGAGTATGGGATTCACTGCCGGACTTTGATTCGCTAACACCTGAATCTGAAGGGACAGTCTGTAATTTCAATATCACCGAACGGGACAGGGATGATTATTTTGCTTTTCGTTTTACCGGCTATATCGAAATTCCTGAAAATGGTTGGTATCGTTTTTGTACTACTTCCGATGACGGCAGCAAATTGTATATCGACGACACCCTTGTTGTTGATAATGATGGATTGCATGGGATGGTGGAAGAGTGCACCTACATTGAGCTTACGGCAGGCAAGCACCCGATAACAGTTACTTACTTTGAGAAAGATGGAGAAGAAGATTTAATTGTCAGCTATTCCGGGCCTGGTGTATCCAGTGGACAGGTTTCTTCCGGTGTATTATTCAGATGTAATTTGGATGGTGATTTTAATGAGGACTGTCATGTCGATATGGACGATTTAAGGATATTAGCCGTAGATTGGCTTAATACATATACTTATGTTGATTTTGCGGAAATGGCTGCAAATTGGATGAAATGAAGTTGTGTTAGGAGATTAAGTTATGCGAAATAAAAAAGGGTTCACATTAATTGAGTTGCTGGTGGTTATTTCTATCATTGCCTTGTTGTTATCGATTCTGATGCCATCATTGCAAAAAGCAAGAGAACAGGCAAAGTTTGTTATTTGCAAGAGCAACTTACATTTTTATAGTCTGGCCGGGGCTATGTATCTTGACGACAACAACGGTGCATATCCTCACCCGACCTATTGTATTTTTTCAAGGGAGTCTTTTGAGACGCCGTATAACAAGCATTATCACTTTCGGTATTGTCGATGGCACGATGCCGGCATTACGCCTGATGGTCCGTTTTGGCCTTATCTGGCTGAAAAGGATGTTCACGTCTGTCCTACGTTTAGAGCTATTGCCAAGAGAAGAGGGAAGAATCATCCCTGGCATGATGCGGCTCCGGTACCTATACCTATAGAGCCACAATATAGTTATAGTATGAATGGTTTTCTCAGTGCCGGAGATGAGAAAGAGGATTTAATTGCCCTTCACAAGGATCTGCAAATGCCGAGGGTTACTGATGTAAAACATCCCAGCACAATGCTTTTTATCACTGAAGAAAATATATGGACCATAGGCTATCCTGAGCGACTGAGCGATTGGCCTCTTAACGATACATTTTTCCAGCCCACCAAATACGGATACGGTGGCGATTGCATAGCCACTTTCCACAAAACTACCAGTAGGAACTTGAACAAAGGTGTCAGCAATGTTCTTTTTGTTGACGGTCATGTTGCCGAGGAAAGTGCATGGGAGCGTGGCCCTAACTTTTGTTACAATAGTTGGAATTTATGTACACAAGATTAATGGTTTTACCGTCTCTTAGGAGCTTTGAGACCTTCGGCGAAGACCCTTATCTTGTTGGGAAACTGGTGTCGGCATACGTCGAGGGCATGCAAAGCCGGAGGGTCATTT